>JAUNGB010000028.1 GCA_030524715.1 Eubacteriales bacterium
TTTTTCCACCAAGGGGATAGTGCGCCCAAAATTCAAGTTACAGATTCACACTTATTCTCCATTTATTATTATACTCCGTACAGCAAATTCGGAAGCCATGTGCTCAGGGACGGCACCAAAGTTACCAACAGCAAAACTACGATCAGCGGGATATAATATGGCATCATTGCCTTTACCATCTTTGAAAAAGAAACTCCGGTAATTGCCTGGCCTAAGAAGAGTGCGCTTCCAAATGGAGGCGTAAAGATTCCAATGACAACATTCAGGCATACGACAACACCAAAATGAACCGGGCTGACGCCTAACGCCTCCAATGCCGGAAGAAGCATTGGCGTAAAAATCATGATGGCAATGTTGGAATCCATGAACATTCCGATAATCAAAAACGCCACATTAAGAACCAGTAAAAGCACAACTGCATTGGAAGTGATACCAAGAACAGTTTCCTGCACCAACGCCGGAATACCGGAACGGCTGATGACCTGAGCAAATAAGGTGGCACTTCCACAAATAAACATCATAGAAGCAATATTTCCCACGCTTTCTTTTGCCGTCTGAATCAGCGCCTTCATCGTTACTCCTTTATAGAAAAGCCCTCCGATGATCACTGCACTGACCGCCGCAAGGCTAGCCAGCTCCGACGGGGCAAAGGAACCGCTGTACATTCCGCCCAAAAGAATCAGAGGTACGCAAAATGCCGGAATTCCTTTTAAAAATACTTTCATCTGTTGTTTAAATCCGCCTTCCTCGTGATAAGTCGGCCAATTCAGTTTTCGTGCCCTGTACGCAACTACTGCCATCATGGAAACAGTCAGAATCAAAGCAGGAATGACCCCTGCCATCAACATCGTAATACCAGACTGCTCCGCATACAGAGCATACAGCATCAACGGTACACTGGGCGGGAAAATCGGACCGATCGCGGAAGACGCCAGAGTAATTCCCGTTGCATCCTCCAATGTATATCCGGCATTTGTCATTGCCTTAATTTCGATTTTACCTAATCCTCCGATATCAGCCAAAGCCGCTCCTGACATTCCTGCAAAGACAAGACTGGCGACTACGTTAACCTGAGCCAAACCGCCCCTCATTCTTCCCACCGGCGTTACCAGGATGGAATGAAACAGAGAATCCGTAAGATTTACATTATTCATCAGGGTTCCCGCAAAAATAAACATTGGTATCGCGACCATAGTAAGAGAATTCATAGATGAACCCATCTTTTGAACCATGACGCTTACCGGAAGCCCTACGGATAAAAAATACAGTCCCGCTGTGGCATACATTACGTAGGCAACCGGAAGTCCTGTTGCCAGAAGCAGCAAAAATAATACAATCACTGTTACACCGCTCATATTTTCTCCTTTCTGCTACGTAACTGAGGACTTGTCTTTTTTAACAAAAAAATCCAAAAGTTCTGTAAGCATTTCCAAAAGCGACAATCCTATCCCAATTCCGATAGAACCGTAATACAGCCAGTTAGGGAATTTTGATGCTGCCAGCACCACATTTCCAAGCCTGCTCATATAGTCCGTAAAGCCGATCGCCATAAGAACCAAAACAAATACAATAATCACAAAGTGTAATAAGTCCAGCATTTTCCGGATTGGCTCTGACATGATATCATATAGAGCGGTTACTCTAAGATTCGTATTGTGATGCAGGTTCACCGGCATCCCTATGAAAAGCAGCACAATAACAAAAAAGCAGGCGATCTCATACCCCCATACGATACTGATATGGAAAAGCTCCCTTGCCATTACCGTAATAAAGACAGTCAGCACAGAACAATAAATACAAATTGACTGAATTGGGAAAATGATCTTTTCTATCTTGTCCATCAATGGACGCAGTATATTTCTCTCCATAGTCTTTCTCCATATCTGGCAAAGCCTCTGCCGCCTCTATGACGGATAACAGGCAGAGGCATATCTATTCCATTCTCATTCCGTGTCTGTATTTAATAGCCCAAATACTCATCCAGACGATCAAAGTAATCCTGATATTTCGCGTATTTCTCGCTCTTTAATCCGTCCGTTCTCTCTTTAAAAGCATCAATATCCAAACCGTCTTCTTCCGTAATAATGGTCATACCATTATCCATACAGGTCTGACGGTATTCCTCCTGGTTATCCTTCTGCGTATTATAGGACCAGTCTGCCATGGCTTTCTGCGCATCTTTTAAAACCTGCTGGTCTTCTTCAGAAAGGCTTTCCCACAAAGAGATATTAATAACACCGACAGAAGAATCATAAATATGATTTGTTTCCATAACATATTTCTGGCAATCCCAAAGCTGATAGGAAACCAGTGTAGAATAAGGATTTTCCTGTCCTTCTACGGTGCCTGTAGATAACGCGGTAGGCGTTTCTGTCCAGTCAATGGGAACCGGAGTTCCGCCCAGTCCTTCTACTGCCAAAGTATACACATCATTTGTGATGGAACGAACCTTATGTCCGGCTAAATCATCCGGGGTTTTTACTTCAAAATTACAGGTCAGCTGACGTGCCTCGTAAGATGCAGATGTTCCAAAGCAGGTCAGTCCGCTGGCATCCTGAAATGCATCCAGAATTTCCGCAAGAACCGGGTTATTTTCTACATCCATCAGTTTTTTATTGTCTTCTCCGTTTTTAACCAGATACGGAATTGAAAAAATCTCCATATCCTGATACAAACTGGACAACTGGGCAAAGCTGGAATGTGTAATGTCAATGGTGCCCATTACAACGCCTTCCACAGCCTCCTGAATACCGCCTAACTCTCCGTTATAATACGGATCGATCTGAATCGTATCGCTATTTTCGTTTACATAGTCTACAAATACCTGTGTTGCCTGTCCGTTTGTAGACTCCTTACTATTGTGCTGTGCAAGTGTCAGTACCTTTGCGTCATCCGCCATAACTGTTACCGCAGAACCACCCCACATTGCTGTAACCACACCTGCTGCCAGACAAATTGACAATACCTTCTTCACCTTCATCTCGTTTCTCTCCTTTTCTTTTTTATTTTTTAATTTTAAAGTTTTATCGTTTCCCCCAATAAATCGGCATCCAAACCATCATTTCCCCATTACCTCTGTTATCCCATGCGAAATATGGAATCATACGGATGGGAACTGTACGCACTTCTTTGCATTCCAAAGTCCTGTACAAGCCCTGCTGTCCGTCCTGTTTCTCAAGAACATATGCCTCTGTTTCCAACGCCAGCAGATTTTTTCCCTCGATATCAAAGGGAATCTCCTTAAATTCTGCATCTGATGGAAGAAGTAAATCTCCCAGATTCTTCACCTGTGCATCCGGCGTTTCCAGGCAATAAACAAGCGGCCCTCTCTCTACTGCTGCCTGGTTAATGGTTTCCTCCAGATATGTATGGGCAACTGTATATCTTACCGGCATATCTAATCTCAATTCTATGGAATCTGCCTGCGGATTTTCCACATATACCTCGTAGTAAGTACCGCTCTGTTCCTTTCCAAGAATCTGGATTTCCCGTCCGTTTTTCCGTATATTTCCGCTTGCTGTCCACTGAGGAATACGAAGCTTCAGGGTAAAAGGAACATTATTTTTTACATTAGAGATCTCAAACCAGATGGTTCCATCCCAGGGATAATCTGTTTTCTGCGTCAGATCAAATTCCGCTCCGTTTTCCAGAGAAATATGTGCCGTATTTGCGCCGTACATCCCTGTATAAATACAGTCTTTTCCCTTCATATAAATGTACTCGCTGGATTCCGCAATAAACCTCGCCATATTCGGCGGGCAGCAGAAACAGGTAAGGCTCTCCTGCCGCTGTAAGGGCCACATCAGTTTATAATCCAAATGTTTTACACGGCGAAGAGCATTCTGGTAAAAATACCGGTTTCCTGAAAGACTTACCGACGCAATCGTAAGATTCAGCATAGAACGCTCAATGATATCAAAATACTTCGCCTGCGGATCAACGGCAAACATCCGGTAATTCCACATAATATTCCCAAGAGTGGCACAGGTTTCGTTGTATGCAGTAATGTTTGGAAGCTGATATTCATAGCCGAACGCCTGATGTACATTGTAGACCGTTACTCCATTGAGATGGTTGAATAATCCATACGGGGAAGTTCCTGTATATAAGGCCCCGCATCCACCGTTAATATAGAGCTTTTTATCTACACAGTTGCTCCACACTGCATCCAGCATGGTTTTTAGTTCCTCGTCTCCGTTTTCCGCATAAACATCCGTAGTCCCGGCATATAAATAAGTAGAACGGACACCGTGTCCTACGATTTTCCTGTGTTTTTTTAATGGAATACTGTCCTGGTTATCATCTGTTCCATTCGGAACCAAATCCCGGACTGCCAACGCCATTTCCGCCAGTTTCAGATATCTGTCTTCTCCCGTTGTCCTGTACAATTCCACAATTCCCATATAATGAGACGGGCAAACCTCCGTCTGCGCCACCCCTTCTCTGATATATTGAAGGTAAAGCTGTTCCAGATATCCGGCCGCCTTTTCCGCTACTTTCATGAAATTGTCTTTTCCGGTTATTCTCTTGTAAACACAGGCAGCAGTAAAAAGATGTCCGAAATTATATACTTCAAAATCATTAATATCCCCCAGCCTGGAATTACCGCCCTGCCTGTCTGCAATAATCTGCTTCGTGGAAATATAACCGTCTTCCTGCTGTACGCTGGCAATCAGTTCAATATACGCGTCTAAATCTTCCTCCAGCTTTTTATCTCTCCGCTTTGCCATGACATACATGGCAGCTTCCATCCATTTATAGAAATCACCGTCGCCAAACGGCGTTCCTTCGTGAGTTCCCTCATGAATGCCTGCCGCAACCCGAAAATTTTCCACCACATGGAAAATCGGAGAATCATCCTCGAACATCCCGCGAATATGAGGTATCGTCACATCTGCACAGGTATTGAACCTTTCTTTCCAAAATCCATCATCCCAGTCAATATCCTGTACCGGAACAGGAGAAACCTTTGCATTAGCACTTTTTCTGGTGTCGATTAACATTTTACAACTCCTTTCTCCACAAGCGCCTTTTTCAGGGCTGCCGCCCCGAATCTTGGACTTGACAGAACTTCTTTCTGATACAGTTGTGCGATGTACTTTTCACAGTATGCCATAGACCCTTGTGCAAACAAAATAACATCCACACTTTCCGCAACTGCTCCGGCACATTCTGCCATTCTTTTTTTGAACTCTTCCTGGTCAAGACCAAAAGCACCGTCCACCAATACTTCCACTATTTCCACTTTCTTTCCCATTTCACGCGCTACCCGATGAATTGTATTTATGGTAGGATGAAGGGTGGTAGGCAACGTTGCCATCACGCCGATTTTGTTTCCAAGCCTTACTGCCTCCCTGCACATTTCTTCATCGATTCTCACAATCGGTACTCCCAGATACCGCGCAGTATCCTGAACAGAATCCGCAACCTCTCCTACAGAAGAACAGATATTCAAAACGGCATCTGCCCCTGCCAATACCTGCTTCATATACATTTCTATCAGTCTCGCTGCCGGCTTTGCCGTTACATACCCCTGCTCCCGGATGTCGTCTAAAATACTCGGGTCCTGCAGGCTGATGAGTTCCACATCCTCTCCCAATTGTCTTTTTACTTCTTTTTCTACCAATTCTATCAATTCAGGTGTCGTGCTGGTATATGCAAGCCCTACCTTCATTTTCCTATCACTCCTCCTATAAGCGTAGGATTTCAGTACCCAACAGCCAGTCGGGACTTAATCCTCCTTCGTTATTCGTGTCACTATTCTTTACACTCAGTAAGAACCTTTATTACCTTGTACAAACTATCGTCATTCCCTACGTTTCCCGGAAATATCACGTATGGAATATCCGGAAATCTGCTGCTTTCGTCTGTCCTCCATACCGGAATCCCCGGCTGTATCTGTCCCAAGACAATGGCACGTCTGACGCCTAACGCCTTTACCCCGATATCACTGGAGGTAATGCCGCCTTTTGCAACGATAAAGGCCGGTTTTACATTCAGATTCTTTACCAATGACAATACTGCCTCCGATATTTTAACGGAACGGATAAGGGCTGCTTCCGGGGTATCATCCTCCCTTATCAGAAGATGGCGTTTGGTAAATACAGACGTCGTAATTCCTCTGGAAATCAATATTTCTATTTCTTTTGTAACCCTTTTTGCTTCTTCAAAGAGTCTGTCTCCCTCAAGCACCAAATCAGAATTAAATTCCAGAAAATGAATATTCTGTATTTTCTTTAATTCTTCCAACTGCCGGGTCGTCTTGTCCGTGTGCGAGCCTGCGACGATAAGCCCTCCATGACATGAATGCCCGATTAACATTTCCTCCTTTGTCAGAAGCTGCCTGTCGCTGATGTTTCCCATTGCCTTGACAAAAGAGGCTGCCGTACGGAACAGGAAATGCTTTCCTCTATTTATCACACGGTAAAGGGCAGTAACAAAAATCTCTACATCGCTGCTCTCTATTGCGTTTACAACAATTTTTTGGAAATTATGTGCCTCCATCAGACATTCTTCTATTTTCTCATAATTCATAGATCTTAATTCATTTAAAGAAATACAGATGACCTCCGATGCAGGATACCTGCCCCTGCTTTTCTCTTCCACATATTCCGGAATGCTGAACGCCTCATAACCGAAGGTTTTATCTTTTGCAAATTCTGTCTCAGAAGCAGGAATCAGACAATCTCCATATTTTACATAATGGATATTTTCTATTGTGTATCTTCCCCCTTCGGCAAAGAACGGGCAGAGAATCTCGCCATCAAAATTCCATGTATGCCTCTTCTCAAGTTCCTCCCTTAATATCTCCGTTTCCAGAGGGTAATGTCCCCTCAGTGTGGAATCACTTCTGCTGATAACCAGATAGGGCCGTCCATCGCAGGCTTTTTCCAGATTTTCTGCAATTTCTCTATGAACGCGGCAGGTTTTCTCTTCTGTAAAGCTTCGTGAATTTGTCAGGATAAAAAACATCTTTTGTTTCTCCTGGAACCCCCTTCGGATGCTCTCTTCTGACCAGTCGGTATATACCGCAATATCGTGTACCGTCTGTACCCCTGTAGGGTCATCATCCAATACCACGATTTTATCCTGATTCCGTTTTACTTCCTCCTCCAACAGACTGCGGACAAGCTGTTGATCTACGTCCGGATATTGGTTCAGGACTTCTGCTTTCCGCATTTATACTCCCCTCCCATCCTCATTACATTCTACATCCAACATCCTACATTGGTTTATCTGAATAATACACTATATTTTCGTTATTTGCAAGATATTTAATCATTATCGCAAAAATTCATTGATATGTACAAATTTTCGTCCCAAAATTTATAAAAAACAACCAATTGACCTGTAAAATATATTCCAGTTCCTCCCTCGACCGGCAAACTGACCTGATTCGGCAATATTCTATAATCTGCACACATACTAAGATTGCATTATTTCTCAGCATTATAAAAAGAGCAGCAAATCATGCGATTCCTCACATATATATGCTGCTCTTTCCATTATTTATTGCATATAACTTCGATATAGTTATCTGCTTCTCTGATCTTATTTAATTTTTATATTATGATTTGCCCGTCAACATGACGAATATTTTAATATTGCTTTCCCAAATGATTACTGTCAGCTTTTCCGTATAATCCCTCTCATCCGGCCGATTTCTATTTTACATTTTCGGAGTATACGTCTCCGCAATATCTTCCTCTACATCATCCTCCGTAGACGTTGTCTGCGCGGGCTCGTGTGCCCGCGCAAGCTGTACCAGATTGCCGATCCGCCGCTGTACAGATTGGACGATCATCTGAATCCGGTACTCATCTATATAGTCCCTTGCGCCCTCTGCCGACAGAACCCCGGTAATCAGATCCCCTACATCGGAAAGCCGATCAAAATCAATCCAGTCAAAGGAGGTTACCAGCCGGAGCTGCTCCGCATGATGATTCTTGAAGGGCTTGCAGACCACCTCTCGTTCTGATTTCATCTGAGCGGGGATTTTATCATAGCCCAGGGAGGAACCGCTGTCGTAAATGGGAGCCATCCCGATCCATTCCAGGGTTTCTGTATTCCGAAGGGCGCCAAAATTGTTCAGGTGGCGATCCTCATTGGCAATAATATAATCCAACACGATCATCCGGTCAAGGAAGGGAACTACATTATGGATGCCAAGACCCTGACAGCAGTCCACAAAATGCTGATATACGGAGGTGCTGTTGCTCCGCTTTTTGCTCTGGATGATACGCCAGGCCGGAACAAGCTCCGTGTCCTCATCCACGAAATCCTCACATACCGAATAAGGAGCGCCCTTGTTCCAGGTTACCCCATAGGGCACATGAGGGATACCCAGCCGCTCCATGATTCCTGATGCAATCACCTCGTTAAAGGGCTGTTGGCGGAATGGATTGGAACCGCCTTTGATAAGGCAGCGTTTCCCATTTATGATCTTCCATCTCTTTTTCAGGTTTCCGTCCGAGGTATTATCCGGGGAGCTTAAGTTCAGGCCGTCTGCCTTTTTCTTCTCGCCAAACAGGATATCGCCGATATCCTCGGAGAAATCATGATGAAAAAAGTTGATGCTGTCCCAGGTGAGGCTCTCGCCCTCCGGGCAGATCCAATACTGATCGGACAGGCTCAATCCATAGCAGCGGACAAGCAGCATCTTCGTACTGGTAATCTCCAGCGTTTCCAGAGCTTCCCGTACGCCGGAACGGCTGGCCGGAATGGAACGGTCAGTCCACCAGGCATTCAGGGCAGCCCTGTCTGCCATTCCCTTACGAACCGGAATCCCTATAGGCAGATGCTCCGGTGCGTATACGGTTCCGATCTTTTGTATAAAGCCCGTAGCGTCATCCAGCTCGATCTCGGCCACGGCAATCCGTTTATGCATCAGTATACATTTCAACCATGTCACCTCATTTCGTATTTCCGTTTTTCTCCCTCTGGCAGGAACAGAAGGCTTTGCTTTTACGGTGTATTATACCCCGCTTTAAACTGTTTCGTCAACAAGTGCATTCCCAGGCCACCAGTTATCGCTAAACAATCTGTCGCACATTACACAATCTTTTTCCGCGAAACCGCAATGCGGAACCTTCCTACAAAAGTCGGTTCAGAGCATGCTTTATTCCGTACGCAATGCAATAACCGGGTCTTTCTTTGCCGCTTTTTTAGCCGGAATCAAGCCGCCAAGCAAAGTGATCACGATACTGATCGCAATCAGTATTACTGCGGATGCCGCCGGGATCCGCGCCGTAATTCCTGATATTCCGGAAACCTTTTCAATGATCGAATTGATCGGGAACAGAAGGATCAGGGATACGCCGATACCAAGCATACCTGCGCAGCATCCAATGATAAATGTCTCTGCATTGAATACATGTGAAATATTGCGTTTCGATGCCCCAAGGGCACGGAGAATACCAATCTCTTTTGTTCGTTCCATAACGGAAATATGTGTAATAATGCCGATCATGATGCAGGAAACCACCAGGGATATGGCAACAAACGCGATCAGCACATAGGATATCCCGTCGATGATCGTTGTGATAGAAGAGGTCAAAAGAGCAACATAATCCGTATACGTAATCTGGCTGTCCTCATCCACTGATTCGTTATAACCGGATATACACTCCGCGATCATGTTTTTATCCTCAAAGCTATCCGCATAAATACTGATAGAAGACGGAGCGTCATAGCTGACTTTTCCAAAATCCTCGATATTATCTTCATATGTGGAACCGGCAATATACTGGTCATAGAAGGAAATCAATATGTCCTCATCCGGATCGTTTGCAAGCCATCTGTCCAGTGCTTCCGCCATTTGAGTTTCATTCATGTCGGAAACCGATGTCATATTTTGCTGAGAAGCCTCCATGGGAATCTCCTGGGAAACCTCCTGGGAAGCCTCCTGAGAAACTGCTTCGTCATCTGAAGCGGCCTCTGTGCTGTTCTGAGAGCCGTAATACAAAACCATTTTATACAGGGACGCTTTATCTGAAATGCCCATATTTTCAATGTATTCCCTGGTATCCGCAAGCTTTGCGTCATCATCAGGCGCCTCGAACTCCATACCCGTAAGCACATTGATTTCCGGAGATGCTTCCTGTGCCAAAACAACAGAGCTTTCATTGGTATGGGAAATCACATAATCCGTCAACTGCGAGGTGTACGCAACGGCAGTGGATATATCGGCATTTTCCGCGTCCTTAATGGGCTTCACAATACCGGCGATCTTTAATTTGACCGCATTTTCCAGCAAATATTCTTCGTCCAGAGTACCATCCTCAATGTAAGAAAATGTGCCGTCCTCATTTTCTACATAGTGGTCGCAGGCGGGAACCATATAGAAAATATGATCGCAGACCTCTTCATAATCAAAGCTGATCTCCTCCGCTTCCTCACCGTTTTCTATTTTTTCTGCCGCATCATTGTACTGGTCTTCAGTAATTAAGCCAAGCTGATAAAGAGTTTCCGCGGAAATACTGTTGTTGCTGTCAAGGACGAGAACTACTTCATCATAATTTTCCGGCCAGCTTCCATACAGAATTTCATAACTGTCCGTTGTGACCTGACTAACTGCCGAGCCGTTTTTCCCCGGTATCATCTGAGAAAAATTCTCCGCCCCGGAACCGGATGAGCCGGTTATTGCCGAGGATAAGAATCCTGCATTTCCTCCCAGACCTCCCATGCCTGTTCCTGATTCATCGTCCAGTTCGGCGTCACTGTTGATAAGCTGATCATCCGAATTATAGGAGTACGCACTGAAATTGATATCGTAGGCGTATATTACCCCGTTTTCGCCAAGATAAGCCTGAATGTCACTATCCGGGTCATCCAGATATTTTTTGAAATCTGTCAGATTATTTTCTACAATACTTGTCGTTATTTGTTCGCTGGCTTCTATGGCGCTGTAATCCGCAAATACGCCGGCTCGCTCCTGAAGCGCTTCATCGTTCTGCCCGCTGCCGGCCATTTCCATTCTTGTATTTCTCACGCTGGAAAAATCCATTGTTTCAGAGCTGATCGTCAGCGGATAAGAAGACATCGTATCTTTTTGTACATCTGTAATATAGCTGCTCATTCCTGTAGACAGTGCCAGAATCAGCGCAATCCCGATAATGCCGATAGAGCCCGCAAAGGCTGTCAGTAAGGTACGCCCTTTTTTAGTACGCAGGTTATTGAAGCTCAGCGAAAGCGCTGTTCCAAAGGACATAGAGATTTTCTTTTGTTTCTGCGGCGCCGCCCTGAGGTCATCTCCGCTGTACGGATTAGAATCGCTGGTAATCCGGCCGTCCATCAGCTTAACAATTCGCGTGGAATAAGCTTCCGCCAGCTCCGGGTTATGAGTTACCATGATGACCAGCTTATCCTTGGCGATCTCCTTCAGAAGTTCCATGATCTGAATGCTGGTCTCACTGTCTAAGGCCCCGGTCGGTTCATCCGCCAGAAGAATATCCGGATTGTTGATCAGCGCACGGGCAATGGCCACACGCTGCATCTGGCCGCCGGACATCTGGTTGGGCTTTTTATGGATATGGTCTCCAAGCCCTACTTTTTTCAGGACCTCAACCGCCCTGTGGCGGCGTTCCTTTTTGGAAACCCCTGCCAGCGTCAGAGCCAGTTCAACATTTGCAAGAACGCTTTGATGGGGAATCAGATTGTAGCTCTGGAACACAAAGCCGATAGAATTATTACGGTAGTAATCCCAGTCGGAATCCTTATACTTTTTCGTAGAGACGCCGTTAATGATCAGGTCTCCGCTGTCATAGCGATCCAGACCGCCGATGATATTCAGCATGGTGGTTTTGCCTGAACCACTATGTCCCAGAATAGAGACAAATTCATTTTCCCGGAAGCTGATGGATACCCCTTTCAGGGCGTCCTGTTTCAATTCTCCGGTAACATAGGTTTTTACAATATCCTTTAATTGAAGCATACGCAAGTTTCCTTTCTTTAAATATTGTTTGCACTGATACGGAATCTGCATATCTTGCAAAGATGTTTTTTTGTACATCCTCGCGGAGCGCATATCAGATGGGGGATTAACTCCCGCCACTGATACGAGTTTGTTACTCACCGCCTATGGAGGCGGGAGTCATCCCACATCTGGTATAACAGATTCAGATAAACTCAATGACACGCCAAGATAAACTGAACGTAAACTGCCGAAAGAAATTTCCGCCTGTGCTGTTGGATTGCAGCCGCACAGGCAGAAAAATTTTATACTGTCTCTGGGATTACAATCTATGGTATACTAATCCTAAAAGAGAAAAGAATTAAGAAAGAGGTGGCGTAATGTTTAACATTCTCGTTGTCGAAGACAACCCAGATATGCGGGAACTATTTTGTACGGTTTTATCTGACAGCGGCTATCGCTGTATTCCGGCTGTGGACGGTCTTGACGCCCTGGATATCATTGGCAAAGAATACATTGATCTGATTGTGGCGGATATCATGATGCCGGGAATGGACGGCTACGAACTGACTAAAACGCTGCGGGACTCCAAATATGAAATGCCCATCTTAATGGTGACTGCCAAGGATCAGTTCGAGGATATGCAGCGGGGCTTCCGTGCCGGAACAGACGACTACATGATCAAGCCCATCAACGTCAGGGAGCTTGTTCTGCGGGTAGAGGCGCTGCTGCGCCGGGCCAAAATCTCAAGTGATAAAAAAATCGTGGTAGGCTCTACTGTATTGGACTATGACGCTCTGACCGTGACCATTCACGGAGAGGAAACGATCCTGCCTCAGAAGGAATTCTACTTACTTTACAAACTCCTTTCCTATCCTAATAAAATTTTTACCCGCCCTCAGCTTATGGATGAAATCTGGGGGATGTTCTCCGAAACGGACGAGCGGACAGTCAACACCCACATCAACCGGCTGCGGGACCGTTTCGCAGACTGTTCCGATTTTGAAATCGTCACCGTGCGGGGACTTGGTTATAAGGCGGTGAAAAAGGTTGAATAAAAAACCACATTCCAGACTATGGCTATATTTTACAGGGATCATCTTCGCAACCATCTTCGCAGTCTTTACTTTGGTTACGATCATCTGGCTTACCCTGTTCCGTTTCGATCTGATCCAAATCGATCCCCAGGTCAGACATATTCCCATCGCCATTTTTTTGTTGGAAAGTATTTTATTGGGGACGACTATCGCAGTGTTTGTAGGAAAAATCCTGATCAGACCCATCCGGAATATGAGCGATGCGTTCGATGAGCTTTCTAAGGGAAACTTTTCCGTCAAGATTCCGTCAGATGGGAAAATCGCGGAAATCAGGGAGATGGAGCAGCACTTTAATGCCATGACCTATGATCTGTCCCACATGGAGACTCTCCGCAGTGATTTCGTGGCAAACGTATCCCATGAATTCAAGACGCCCCTTGCAACTATTGAAGGTTACGCGACGCTGCTTCAGAACCCCGGTCTGACCCGGGATAAACACGACCATTATGTAGAAATCATTTTAGACAACTGCCGCAGGCTGTCCGATCTGTCCACCAACATTCTTGCTTTATCTAAGTTAGAAAATCAGGAAATGATCATAGACAACCGGGAATTTCGTTTAGATGAACAGATCAGACGCTCTATCCTCCTGCTGGAAGGAAAATGGTCTCCTAAAAACATAGAATTTGATATGGACCTGCCAAAGCAGATGTATTACGGCAGTGAAGCCCTGCTGGCTCAGGTATGGAGTAATATTCTGGATAACGCCATTAAACACTCTCCCACAGGCGGCGTGATCTGTCTGAATATCCAAACAACAGAAAAGGCTCTCACTGTTTCCGTCACCGACCATGGAGACGGCATGACAGAGGAAGTACAGAAACATATTTTTGAAAAATTCTATCAGGGCGACCATTCCCGTAAGGCAGAGGGAAACGGGCTGGGACTGGCATTGGTAAAACGAATTGTGGAGCTTTGCCATGGCACGATCCTTGTCCAAAGCGCCCCCGGACAAGGATCCACATTTTTCATTACTTTACCGCTGTAGATGATAACAAATAAATAACAAATAAAAAATCCTGACACAAAAATGTCAGGATTTTTTATTAACTTTATTAGCTTTATCGGTCACTGGGCATCCTGTACATCCTGCACGGTCTGCAATTCTTCTGCCGGATCTGCGCCTGCCGCCACATTCTGCATTGCTACCTGAATAGCCGTCTCTACCTCACTGTTGGAAAGCTTTCTGTTTCCTACCGCGTTGGATACATAGCTGTTTACTTCATCAATGGACTGCTGCTGAAGCTCTCCGTCAACGGTTCCCGTATAAGAAATTTCTTTGGAAACAGGAGCTCCCTGAAGCTGATTTACCCAATACTGCTGCCCATCGCCATTTGACATAAATTCCACGAATTTCATGGCTGCTTCTTTTTCTTCGCAGTCTTTATTTACTGCCAGCATAATATCGACGCCGGAAGTTCCGCAGATGGTTCCATCTTCTGTCATAGACGGAAATACGCTCATTCCGATCACGTCGCCCTGATTTCCGATCTCCGTACCCTGGATTTCATCGTTCGTAGGGGAAGTCGGTCCAAGATGCCAGGAACCAGTCAGGAAAAAGATGGACTTTCTTGCAAAGAAATACTGATCGCGGGCATCCGGATAAGTCGCGACACCCAAAGCTCCTTCCTCAAAGATTCCGTCGTTAAACAGATTCTGCCACGCCGTCATGGTATCTACAAAACATTGATCCGTCCAGGAACGTTCCCCTTTTTCCGCCTCATATACTGCGCCTTCCTCAAATTCATTGGAAACCTGTACAAACCAGTCGGAGTTTACCCAATCGTCCGCCGCACCGGCTGCCACGCAGACATAACCTTTTTCTTTCGCCTTTGCGGCGGCGTCCTTCAGTTCCTCATATGTGGTCGGAACCTTCTCAATTCCGCACTCATCCATCAAAGTCTTATTATATAAAAGATCCGTCATTCCTGCTACCAGAAGCGGCATTCCCACGACTGTCCCATCTTCTGTGGTACACTGTTCTACCGCTGTCTCACTGATCTTATCCTTCCAGTCGCTCCAGTATTCCTCTCCCAGTCCGTTCATATCTTCCGCAAATGGCGCATACTGTTCTGTCATTGCTCCTGTGGTCAGGCCGAACAGATCCGGACCTGTTCCGGAAGCCATCGCTACCTGAAGCTTTTCAAAATAATCATCCTGCTCTGTTCTTGTGTAGTCGATCTTGATATTCGGATTCTGTGCCTCAAACTCTGCGATCATCTCATCTGACTGATCCGTGGTCGGAAGCCATGACCAGAATGTCAATGTCACCTGATCTGCTTCTTCTGCGTGTACCGGAACCGCTGCCATAGACATTGCCATTGCTGCCGCCATCATGACGGAAATCCTCTTTTTCAACTTACTCATACTCTGTTACTCCTTTCATTGTTATTGGCGTTTAGCCATTGTGGTATCCCCTTGGGGATTTCATTGTTATTGGCGCTTAGCCATTGAGGTATCCTTTGGGGATTTTATTGTTACCCCTCATCTGATATATCAATTTTACCGTTTCTTTTTCTCTTTTTTTACTATATTTTTTTGCGATTCTTTTCATTTTTTTGTAATGGTTCCTACATGCGGGGATACTCCCCGCAGGCTTATCCTTTTACAGAACCGGCCGTAATGCCGGACACCAGGAACTTCTGGCTGAACAGGTACACCAGAATAGAAGGAAGCGTCAAAAGCATCATAACTGCATATATTCTTGCCACATCCTCCGGGCTCTGGTAGGTACTGGACATAAAATACTGAGCGGCCAGAGTCACTGTATAATTTTCCTCTGAACGCATTACCAAAAGCGGTACCAGATAATCATTCCACGAATAAATAAAAGTCAGAACCAGGACATTGGCAATGATCGGAACACTTAATGGTACCATAAATTCCAGCCAGATACGTCCGGCTGACGCCCCGTCCATTCTGGCGCTTTCCAGCAGCTCATCCGGGATCGTGTCGAAATAATTCTTGATCATCAAAAGCATCATAGGCGCATTGAAAGCAACCAGCGGTACGATCACGCCAAATTTATTATCCAGAAGTCCCAGACGTTTGATGGTATCAAACAGAGGGCTGGTAACCGCCGCTACCGGAACTGCCAGACATGCCAGAATCGCTCCGTAAATGATCTTCCTTCCTGCAAACTTCATTTTTGAAAATGCGAAAGCAGCCAGTGTTGTGATCAATGCGACAACCACTGCGGACACAACCGCAATAAACATACTGTTGGCAATGACCTTAAAATAACTAATCTTCTCATATGTCAATACATACTTATAATTTCCGAATCCGTTGATGTTAAAGGATTTCACAAAGGCTATGGCAATGGGAAACAGCCAGATCACCGCGCATAACACCAGAACCAGATATACAAAAATATTGGATTTTGTCTTTTTACGGGTCATGATCTCAGTCCTCCTTTCCCAGTTTGATCTGCAGGAACGACATGATCATCGCTATGATCAGTATGGCCACGCCGATGGCAGCCGCCCCGCCTGCATTGAAGTCTTTAAATGCTTTCTCATAAAGATAGGTGTTCAGAACGGTAGTGGAACGTCCCGGCCCTCCCGCTGTCAAAAGCTTTACAATATCGAAGGTCTTCAGCGAGCCTACAATACCAAGAATCATTAAAACATTGGTCGTTCCCTTCAGCATTGGAAAGGTAACCGATACCGTCGTTCTCCAGAATCCCGCGCCGTCGATTTTCGCCGCTTCATAAACGTCGTCCGGAAGCGCCATCAGACCGGCATAATACGTGATCATGGAGAAACCCATCCACTGAAAAATATTGACAATAATGACAGAAAGAAGCGCATACCTCTTATCTCCCAGCCAGCTCACCGCAAACATATCAAGATGGACGGCTCTGAGGAACTGATTCAGGGAGCCATTGGTCGGATCCATGATGATCTTGAAAATTGCCGTAACAATGGACGTTGCCATTGCGATGGGCATAAAATATACCGCCTTAAATACATTGGAACCGGGCAGCTTTTTTTTCAAAAGCACGGCCAGCAGAAATCCCACGGCCGCCTGTACAAATACGGTACCAAAGAAAAAGATGATATTATTGGTTACTGCCGTCCAGAAGGTTTTATCCTTCACCAGCTTCACGTAATTTTTAAGCCCCACAAAATTCATGGTATCCGACATTCCATTCCAGTCTGTGAAGCTTGTCAGCACTGTCCTTATAATACAGTAATAGATCAGTACAAAGGACAGGAGCATCAGCGGCAGAATAAATAAATAAATATGCCGCCCAGTTGTTCTTTTTTCCCAGTTTGTTCATAACTTACCTCCTCCGTTTCGGTTGTTCTCATCGGACAATGGTCTGCAAACCCTGTCCAATAAAGCTATAATTCTCAGCTATAAATCTTAGCTATGATTATTATAGAAAACACCCCCACGGAAAAGATAACAACTTTTCTGGAAATACTCTAATTTTTTGCTGCAAACTCGCTGGGCGTAATCCCTTCATTTTCTTTAAATACTTTAAAGAAATAATTGTAATTGCGGAATCCGGCCTTCTCCACAATTTCTTTCATAGAAAGAGAATTTCTGATCAAAAGGCTTTTAGCCTTTTTTAGCCTGCACTGATTCAGATATTCCACAAACCTCATTCCCGTTTCCTGCTTAAAGGCCCTGTTCAGATAGGTATAGCTGCTGCCGATCTCATGGGCGCAGGTTTCCAGTGAAATATCCTCCGTATAATTTTGTTCCATATATGCAACAGCACGGGCAACCATCGTGGAATATTCTTTTCTGTCTGCACTTTTGCTTATATTCCGGTTATGGCATAATTCCAGAACCGCGCCCCTGAATTCTTCAAATATTTCATATTCTCCAATAAGCTTTTCCAGCTTTTCTACATCTGTCCCATTCTGCTCAGACATCATTCCCAGCATTCTCCTGCAGTTTTCTATGACCTTCTTTTTGGAGCAGCGCTGTTCCTCCATAACGTCAAAAATTCCCCTGATCGTTTCCGTTTCATCAGAAACATGATTGTTCAGTTCATATTCCAGCTGCTTCCATAACTCCCGCGGAAGCTCTTCGTCCGAATATTCCAGCTTACTGTTCACAGCATAGGAAATAATCCGGCTGTCTCCCAGATACAGCTTATCCTCCAGACATTTTTTCATGTCAAGGCTCTCCGCCACCGTTTTTTCCATATGCACCTCCCCGACTACCATCGTACAGGTAATATCCAGCATACGGATGATCTGGCGCTGCAGGCGGCCGGTAAGATTTTTTAATGTATTGAGCATATATAAGCTGCTTCTCATATATAAAAAGATAATAAGATCACCAGATGATACTCCTGCGTAACGTAAACCAGATACGGAATCTCCTGTCCCAGAATCTGTGCCAGAATATCCGTTATCGCGCTCACGATTCCCTGCTTATACTCCGAAGGCATCACAATTTCTGACAGCCTGTAATCCGGACTGAGTGCCAGCGGAACTGTGTTTGCACACTCGAATGCAATCTCTCCCCTGTCCGCAAGCTTCCGTATCTGTTCCCCTGTAAACTGCTTCTTATCGTAAATACAGTAGCCGGTTCTTCTGCAGGAGGTATAGGATCCGGGAACAATTCTGTATTTGTCCCTCACCTGATCCAGCGTATTCAAAAGCCCTTCTTTTGTCAGTTCATGCTTCAAAAGATAGTTGGCCGCGCCGTTGATCAGGCTTCCCCTTACATAATCAAAATTATCAAATCCGCTGATCGCGATCACAGGCATAAACTCATTGATCAGGTGTACCAGGCGCATTAATTCCACGCCGTTCAGTTCCGGCATCTGCATGTCGCACAGCAGAATATCCGCATCATTTTTCCTCAGCCAGTCAAGTGCGGATTTTCCGTCTGAAAAATCGGATACTACTTCGTACGAATCCTCATTCATCAGATAATTTTTGATGGTATTCCGGCTGGTAAGATCATCATCTACCACTACCAGTTTGATCTTTGACATCATTCTTTCCCCCTTCCTTTTCCGTCAATGCATACTGCTCTCCAAGGTGTTCGCCCGGGTGTATGACAGGCAGTGTAAACACCGCCCTTGTATATCTTCCGATCTCACTCTCATAGGACAGCCCATATTCTTTTCCGAAGAAAAGCTGTATCCGCTCCTTTACATTGGGGACGCCGATTCCGTTAAAATGCTTCCTGTCCTTTACCTGTTTCTCCAATACCTCCGCTATCTGTTCTTTTGTCATTCCGTCTCCGTTGTCCTCTACCGCCAGGATCAGTTTTTCATTCTCTACCTGCGCGGAAATTTTAATTTTCCCTTCTTTTTCCAGACTCTGCGGAAGTCCATGATAAATGGCATTTTCCAGGATAGGCTGCAGAATAAAACGCAGGATCAGCAGATCTTCGGTATCCTGTCCGCACTCTTTTTCCAGAATAAAATCATAGCTTCCGCTGTATTCTACAATACGCAGATAGTTATCCAGATACGCCAGCTCATCTCTCAGCGGAATCAGATCATGCTCCTGATGCATGACATTCTGAAGCATGGAATTTAAGGACTGCACCAATGGCACAATGTTATCCGCATGCTGGATTTTGGCCATCCATATGACATTATTTAAAATATTGGAAATAAAATGGGGATTGATCTGTGCTTCCAGAAACGCCATCTCCACCATACGCTTCTGCTCTTCCTCTTCCGCTACCCTGCTCATCAGCTTCCGGATATGAACGACCATATGGTTGAAGGTCTGTCCCATCTGCCCGATTTCATCTCTGCTTTTCACTTGATAGCTCACATCAAGATTTCCATCCGATACCATGTGCATGGTATTCCGAAGATTTGATATTTCCGCTGTCATTCTGGAGACAACGATCACTACCAGAACTGCCGCTCCCAAAAGTACCAGCGCCATCATTATGATCGTCGTATACACCGTCTGGTTGATGTCTTTTATGTAATACCGCGACGGAAGCGCCATTGTAAATTTCCATTCCACCGTATCTGCTTCAAATGTATTGTAAACAAATCCTTTTTCCGGTTTTTCTGCGTTCAAAACTTCGTCCCCGCAATTGGAAAAGATGATCGACTGATTTTCATTAATCACCTGAAAATGGCTTCCTTCCGGAAGGTTAGAGGCAAACATGTTCTCGATCACACCATAATCAAAGTACAGCACCACATATCCCACAGGCTGCCTTTTTTTGTCCAGAACCGCTCTTACTGCAGGTACCACGTAATCGCTGGACAAAGTGGATTTTCCACCCTCTACATGAATGGGATCCATCATAATCATTTTGGTTTTCAGCTGCTCCTGATCCAGTTCCAGAATGTGCTGGTAGATTTCCTCATGATTCTGCATCAGATGCGACGTAGAAAATACGCAGTTTGCATCCACCACCACGGTGATTCCCACAATGTAATATTTATAACCGTTCATACTGGTAATGTAATCCGAAATCACTCTCTGATTATTCAGATATTCCTGGTTCCACTGGCCGTTTTCCGTGCTTATCTGCCTTTCCCTTAAGTTCTGTACGGGCCGGATGATATTCTTATCATTCAGTGAAATCATAGCCGCCATGTAGGAAGTATCTACCAACAGATATTCAAATGCCTGATAAGCGTCTTTCATAGCGCTCCGTGAAATATCTGTAAGATATTTGTCAGTCATGCGGCTGCTGCTTGTGTACCACGCCAGATTGATAAGTATTCCGTTGGACAGCAGCACCACCAGAACCACCAGCAAGATTTTATTTCTGATCTTCATTTCCCCACCTCATCCCATATATTTTATCCAGTATAACACCCGCGGAGCAATTTTTTTATATCTTTTTTTATGGTTTACTATATTTTTTTGCCAGCAGATGGCAGATATTAAAAAAGGAGCCTTACGGCTCCTTTTTTTAATCATTATAATCTTTTTACACTCAACCTGCCATTCTCCACAAGCAGCTCATCCATGCGGGCAGATCTGGTATCCTCTTCTTTCTCAATGTCCCCATAATCTCTTGCATGATAGACGATATAATACTTTCCACCGTCATACAGCACACTGTTGTGTCCAAGCCCCTCTGCTGTCTCATTTTTCGTCAGAAGCGGCTGATAGGTATTCTCATCCGGATATTTTTTCCATGCCAGAGTTCTCAGATCCGCCTCCTTCGGCCCTTTTGCCGTACAATACCCAATAAAATACGTAGGATTCTGATAGCAGGCTCCTGAATACATCAGATAGTGAACCCCTTCTTTATAAAAATAGAAAGCCCCTTCGATCGTATGCCAGTGCTGCCCTTTACGGAAGCGGTTCTTCATATAAATTTCTTCATCCAGAGTAGGCCATACAACGCATACCGGATTTCCCTCCGGTGTCAGCGGATCCGTCAGTTTATCGCACATAATTCTTGTCCCGGCTCTTTCTGCCTCATAATCATTATTGCAGTAAAACAGGTACAGTCCCAACGGGGTTTTTACAGTATGCGCGTCAATTGCAAACGGAGGAAGTATGGTTTTTATATACTCAAACGGCCCCGCCGGATTATCAGATACGGCGACCCGGAGTTTATGTCCGTGTTCTTCCATGCAGTCTTCATCCATACTGGAATAATACATATAATATTTTCCGTCAAGATATATCACGCTGGGCGCCCAACACACCTTCTGTCCGGGCATATGTAATCCGATCCCTTCATACTTCCACCCGTCAAACAGCCTGTCGCTGCTGTAAATCTGCCCCTGGGTAGCATACAGATAATACCGGCCGTCCTCTCCTTTGATCATATACGGATCTGCCTGCGCCAACGGAGCAGGATCGTTGTCTTTTCTATTATATAGCTTCATATACTTCTCCTCCTGGTCTTATTTTCAGCAAAACGGACATTCACATTCCGCCTTGATTATTATACTCCTGAATAACATAATTTTAAAGGAAAACAGAACCGGGGAGGACTTTCTGTTTTTGATAAATACTCTGTTTTTTTGCTGCTTCTTAATATTCTTCATATTCTTCTACACGTAAAGCGGACATTCGCATTCTGTCTTTCTGCAAGTTCATGAACGAGGAGCGCTGCACGCCTTGTCAGCGGGAACTTTAAACGCACGCTGAAAGAAGCAAGAAGCAAGGTTATGGGAAAATATTCGCCGCAGGTACAGTGACCTGCGGCGATTTTTACATTTTCACCAACTACACTCTTTACGCTTCTGTCTGATCTCTTTAAAACAAATACCCAGATTCGTATGACGTTCAAGAGAATGCTTTTCTGTCTTTATATATTCCCACGACTCCCTGAAATCATCATATACAGAAAAATCGGAATCTGAAATGAAAGTCAGGAAATCATCCAAATGGTCTTTATACTTTTTTGCAAATGCGTAGGCATCATTTTCTTTATCATCATCTGTACTATTTAACTTATTGTACAGTACATGGTCTAAGTTTGATGACATATAATACGCATTATATGGAACAGTTCCCCACACTTTGTTTATGGAGCATATACGATTAATATTTTCACTTTTTCTTTTATTTCTAAGAATAATCTGATCTGGTTTTGCTGTTCGGATTTCTGTTGTCGTATAAAATGGCTTTTCTGCTTCTTTATCCTCTACAACAGCTACTTCCGGAATATATGCGCCATCCATGTCTATCAAATGAATCACTTGTTGAAAATCTGCTGATTTATAGTGATTTGACTTGGCATATCCTCTAAGTATATTTCCTATTTTTGCCGCGATATTTCCTTGAGTAACAGATAAATCTGAAGTAATATCTCCATGTGTAATTTCCACATGGACTGCATTCCGGTCATAAAGACGGTTTAATATAACGCCCAATGCCTCATCATCCGATGGTCCCTCAACAATTACAAATACGATTTTTTTACGAGCCACTTGCTTCACCAGCCTCTCTGAATGCTAATGCAATTTCCGCGTTGTTTGTTGGCTCATAAACTTCCTCGTTTTGTTCTCCAAGAACGATATCCCGAAAATAAAAATCCCGCAGATTATTGTTATCCTTAATATTTACCATTCTGATATATCTGTTAGAAGGGTTGGTTGTGGTAAATGCAATAAAACCTCTGTCTAACGTTTCAAGAGGCCGCAAGTTGTGTGATGTAAAGATCAGTTGGCCTTTTCCCTTCTCAGAAATAATTCGAAGAATCTCTCCCAGTAAATACTCAAATATGCCTGAGTCTAATTCATCAATCGCAACTGTAATGGAGGACTGATTATAGATTACAATCAAAAGCTGAAGTACTGAAATAATCTTCTTAATGCCTTCGGATTCATATTTTAAGGGAATCTCTTTTTTGTTTTTATGAGACATTAACTGAATTCTTATTCCCGTTTTCCCATTGTCCAATGCCTGGGTTCCAAGCTCCTTTAAACCAATTGTCAATCCGGGTACGATCTGCTCCAGGACAACATTCATATCACGTATTATTTTCCGAATAATCTCTAAAGCTCCCTCCGGAATAACAGCAGATGTTTCAAGCGGAAGCATCATTTGCCCCACTGCGCCACTGTCTTTGTCCTCATATTTAAAGGCTAAGGGAAGTGCATTCATACTGATCATACCAGTGTTTGCTGTATTGATAACAAATAATTCGTAATTGCCATAAAGAATCAAGTTTTCCAGTAATGAAAGGTGCCTCATAAACTCTTCATCGTTTTCTTTTTCTTCCCGGCGTTTTCTGGCCGCACTTAATAATTCTCTTGAGAAAATAAAGGATCTGGATGTATTAACGGCCATTTTTTTTGCTACAAGCAAGTCCATCATTTTTTCTTTATCTTTTCCGACCAGGCAGTCGTACTTTGCAACTGGTACGAAAACCTTTTCCGTACGGGTATCAATAAATGGTCCTTTTCTGATTTTTTCTCTATTTCCTTCAAAAGAATAACTAAGAACCTCATCGTAAATCACCACTTTCGACAACTGTTCATAAGAAGGATCCATATCCAGATTCTGTTCCTCAACATTTTCTTCTTTTCGAATATGAAACTGATAAAATGCTTCATACTTACCAGACGGTACTATTATATCAAACGTATAAGCTAATGATGCATATTCTGCATCAACATTGATGTAATCCGCCATATCTGCGGGAATCGCCTTTCCACAAAGAGCATACTTAAGTAACTGCAGAGCATCTATCAGGGCGGTTTTGCCTGAACCATTCTGTCCATATAAGCCTAAAACACTTGCACGATAATTTTTCCTTCGGTTATAGAAATTCAACTCTCCCTTTTCGACATTTTTGAAATTCTGAATTGATATTTCTGACAAACGAACCACCTTGCTTCTCATACCTTCAACCTCCTTCTGAAAAGGTGCAAGGGTTAGATATTATAACCTCTGCATGGGCTTTTGTTTATATGTCTATACTAACACTTCTTTATATTATAGTCAATCGAATTTATTTTTATTCATATTTTGTTCTTTTTCATCTCTTCGTTTTTAAATATTACATTTATCCAGCATCAGCGCTTCAAAAATGCAATCCGGCACTATACAACTGCTTCAATCAAGACTTTATCCCCCAAAGCAATCTCTTTTACCCCAATCTCCTTTTTCTTATTGAAGTTAAAGCTAAGCATATAGCCCTTGTTCAAATGATAATGATCGAGGTAGCCCAAAAGTTGTTTTTCTCCTCGTTCATTGTATGCATTTCCCCTCCATACTTTCATTTCGATAATACTTTGCTCCCCATGGTAATAAATAACCAAGTCCATACGCTCACTGTTTCTGGTTTCCGGCTCTATACTATAATTACCAATACCATTAATGATAGGTTTTAGGAACAGAATAAAATAGCGTCTCCCTGCATCTTCTAAAAAAGCTTCATCCTGATCCCCGTACAAATAATCAAATGTTTCCACAAATTTCTCCAGTATTAGCCTGACATTTAAATGCCCTCCGATAATAAACTGGTTTTTCTCCTGTACACCAGCCTTATACATCTCACTCACAGCAAATTCTTCCGAAACAAAATAATTGTAAAGCACAGTTTCGAAAATCCGATTGGAAACAACAGCCGAATCTCTATCATTCTTTAAAAAGCCAAACATAGAGGCCATTTCAATATAGCTGTTTGTCGCAACATAGGGAATCGGTTTTCCTTTAAAGAGCAAATCATACAAGACCTGTTTAAGCTCCGGATAATCGTTGAGTTTCCCTATCAAGGATTGGTACAGAGTATTATTTTCCTTTACAATCATTTTTTCAGCTTCAAGGAATCCATCCTTTGTCCATGCACGGCTTCTGTCAGGATATTCATCACTTCCTGCTACTTTCTCATCTATTAGCTTACAAATTCTGGAAACCAGATATGGATATCCGGAGGTATAACAATAAATCAGTTCTGCAATTTCTTCTATACACATTCCGGTTCCATAGTCAGCCTCATATTCCTCAAGCATCCCCGCGATATCCTGTGTCGAAAAACTCATATCCACTTCAAAGTCCGCTGCTATATTCCATGGACTATTCGTCTTATGTTCTTCGTCTGAACGGATTTTTCTCTTAATATTGCGGACATCATAAACTCCTGCCAATATCACGGATTGAAACGTTGGGGTTCTCTTTCTCTTTAAATAATATGCGCGAAGCTGGGCAAGAAAGTCAGTAAATACTTGATTGTTTGTAGCAGAATCCACCTCGTCAATCATTAAAACAATTTTCTTGTCGGATACTTTACACAGCTTTATTAAAGACTTAAATAATACAGAAAGTGTTGCTTCACGAACTGTTCCTGTTGAATACAGTTCCAGTTTTTCTCTTACCTCACCCGGAAGATTTTCTGCGCAATCCAGTATTTCCCTTGAAAATGCAGCAACAAAATTCTGTTCTGATTCAAAATCCGCATAGCTGATGGTCTGAAAATCCAGACTTATGACTTCGTAGTCTTTCCGCAAATAATCCGCAAGTGCTGACAGTGTAGTGGTTTTCCCATACTGTCGTGCTCTGTTGATTGTAAAATACATTCCGGCATCTACCATATGTCGGATTTTTTCCAATCTGCCGGACAAATCAACCATATAATTCACTTCCGGATCACAATATCCATTGGTATTAAACATTTTATACATCTGCAGCATATGCTCCTTTTCCTGATCATTATAATCTTTTTCGCCCAATCATTATTGCAGTAAAACAGATACCGCCCTTTGGGAAGACTGAACAACTTTTGTAATATCCATTGTATCATAACTGTTCCAGTCTGTCATGCCAAATCCCTCAAAGCCAAATTCCCTGCACATGCTCCCCTGAATCAGTTCCTCAAGGTTGCGGAAATGAACTGGCGCCTCCTGTCCGTGCGGCGCCATAAACGTTATTTTTCATCCAGCAGCGCAAGGCTCAGCCGGTAATACAGGCGTGTCCGGGAATCGGACAGATCGTTGCCCAGAAGCCTCCGGATCTTTTCCAGACGCTTTAAAAGACTGCTCCGATGAATAAACATGGCTTCCGCGGTTCTGGTAACACTCATCTCGTTCTGCAGGTAAACGTCCAGCGTTTTCAGATATTCCGTCCCCTTTTTGCGGTCATGCTCCCGAAGGGCTGTCAGTCCGTCCGAAAACAGGGCTTCTGCCTGCTGCTCCCCGGTACAGGAATACAGCATATAATTCAGAACATGATCCTGAAAATAATGCAGCGAGGCTTCCGTCTCCCCTCCCTGCTCTACCGCATAGACGGCCTGGCCGAAATAGTCGTTAAGGCATGCAAAATCAGTAAAGGAATTGCTGATGCCCCCATAATACCCCATGCGCTGCAGGGATGTTTCAAAGAATTTCAGCGTTTCCGTTTTTTCTTTTTCCTGCAGGCGCAGAAGGCCGGCGATTTCGTCATGGTGGAGCACCGCATAGATGTTCCGGGGACTGACGGCGCTGATGGACGCATACATATAGTCCTTTGGAAAAGATTTCCCCTTCCGGCGCTCTTTCAATCGAAAACAGCACCACCGCTCTCCGGGCATCAGCGCAAGCTGCTTTTCCTCTTCCGCAGTCAGCGGGATATGCTCCAGAAGCTTTCTGAGGGCTATAAGTCCGGCGGAATCCTCCTGTACGCAGCTCCGCAGATATTTAAAGAACGCTTTGTCAAAATATGCGAAAAAGTGATCCATCAAAGGAAAATCCCCTTCCTTAAAGGAACCGCCTTTATCTTCTCCTATGGAGATGCAGCCGGAAAAGCTTCCGCCCGTATACAGATTAAAGCAGTAATACTGGACGGAATTCCTCTCAATGGCCGAGAGATACGGAACCGTAATCATGCGTTCCCGATTGCACACCTCTTTGATCATTTCGCTGTACTCCATGGACATGATCTGAGGCTTATCGTCAATGACAATACTATTGTCCGGCTTTATCTCCGAACGGAAAATCTGCCGCAGCGTGTGGTTCACCACTCCAATATCCCGCCCCAGCCGCTCTGAACCGAGGGTAAGGATTTTACGGATATCAAAATCCACCTCCTTCTCCAGCTCATCGCGAAGTCTGGCGTCCCAACGGTCAAAGCTGTCATAGATCCTCTGAACCTCATTAAACAGCTTTAAAACGCTTCCTGCATTCCCCACGGTTAAAAGCTGCACGCCTCCCAGAAGCCATTCGTGAGGAACCCGTGTGCCGACAGCCACAAAAGCGCAGTTTCTTGGCGGCAGCTCCTTGGGCAGTGTATCCGCCCTGGCAATGTACAGGGTTCCCTCTTCAAAAGTCCCGTCGCCTTCATACAGCAGCGGACGGGGACAGACGCAGGAGCCGCCCGCCGGCCCATACCGTCTGGTCTGATAAGCCTCTGGCAGATACTCCTGGATAATATCTAAATTGAGCTGCATAAACCTCCTCCTTTCATGGATTCAAGACTCGCTCGCGAGTCATCCCACATCTGGTATACGACAAAATGTATCCCATTGTATGTTCTTTTTTCCTCGTATATTTCCTATATCATAGTCCTTTTTTGTGGATTTTGCCAGTAAAAAACAAAATAACCTATTTTTTTCCTACATTTTGTCCACTATATGGAGAAGAAAAGTCTGCTTTTTGCGGCCTCAATTCTGTCCCCTTCCCCAAATCCTCCGCAAAAATTTCCTGACTACAGTCAACAAAAACAATATTTTTTCACAAAACTTTTCGCATTTATGCAGTCTGCACAAACAGTAGTCGTTTTGATATAATTTTTTCAACAATAATAGCCAAAAACGTTTATTAAAAAACATCTACCACAGAAAGGAGCGATATTTTATGAGTAAAAAAATTGACCCGCGTATGCCCAGGGAAGTAGGCACAGGCCTTTATCCGGTAAAATCGCCCTGGGACAAAATGATTTCCTACCGCGATGCAGCCCATTATGTTCAGCGCTATACCAATGTAGTCAGCGCGGCCATCATGCAGGCATTCCGGATTCTGGTTCCCGACTATGTGGAGCGCAGCAAAGCCATGTGTACCAACGCCTATAACCGCCTGAGCTTTGTCTATGAAAATATTCCCGGTTATCCGGAAATGAACGCGGACCAGCTTCACATGCATCCGTTCATGCGCGGTAATTTTGTGGGCGGCCTCATTGGGGACGCCGGCGATGAAGACCTTCTGATGTGCGGACGCGTCAATGATTTCGGCACCTACCGCGCAGAAAAAGAGCTGGACGTCTGTTACTGGGATCTGGTAGGCTCAGAGCTGTGCCGTTCCACTACCCAGTCGCTGCAGGCATGCGCGGACCATGCCGCTATGCTTCGGCCGGAGGGTCCCCATATCGAATATCATATGGTGGAAGCCAAAGGCTGCGGAGACCGCCATTGCCGTATTGTAGCGGAGTGCCGCAAAAAATTCCCCATGCCTCCCCATGAACAGTGGGAATGCTTCGGGCCTGTAAGCACGGAAGATCAGATCAAATTTACAAAAGAAGAGGACTGTGTGGATGAATCCATGATGTTCCGCGAGGAATGTGATTACCTCTTCTCTAACGGCACAAATATGGAAAAAGACTGGCGCAGCGCGTATCCTATGGTTACAATGTCCTACGGCGCCACCTACATCCTTCCTACCATTGACGATCTGATCCGGGAGGGCAGACTGACAAATGAGCAGGTGGACTATGTTCTGCACTGTGTCTGCGAAGCAGCGGGCAAATCCACCTTTATCGACGATTTTTCCAAAGAAGGGCTTCGGGTATGGCTGGGCGCTCCCCACTCCGTCAGCAAGGACGACGGCCGTCTCATGGGCGGTTATCTGGAAATGTTCCTTCAGAGCCTGCATGCTCCCTATGATGTGGAAGCTTTCAACAACGAAGAATGCATTTATGTGATCGACCGGGCTGCGCTTGCAAACAACATGCCAAAAATGGTAGACGCCTATCGCTGGTTCTGGTACGGCATGACCAAAAGCCTTGTGAATGCCCAGTGGTCCCTGTGGGAGGAAGATTCCCCGGAAGGAAAGCTGAGAATCAGGATTGCCAAGAAGATCGACAAATTCTGCTGATACGGGTCTTGAACCGCAGCATGCAAAGGAGGTATATATACATGAATTATCCATATCCCGTAATGTACAAAAATGTTTATAAATATGACGAGATGAAACGTGCCGAGCATATGGCAGTCCGCAATACCGTGGGATGGTATCTCTGGACCCATCAGCTTGTGGAAGTGACCGGAGCTGACTGTGTGGAATTTCTGGAAAAAATCTTCCCGAAAAATATCGGCAGCCTGAAGGTGGGGCGCGAGCGCTATACCACCATGCTGGACGAAAAGGGAGAAATTATCGACGATGTGGTTGTTTTCCGCATGGATGAGAAAAAATTCTGGGTTTCCACTCTATTCCGCGCCGATATGTTCGTTTGGTTTCAGACTCATAAAGGAGCCTGCGACGTAGCCTGGGTCGATGTTACTCCCCAATGGGAAATGTACGCCGTACAGGGGCCGAAATCTCAGGAAATGGTCAACGCGCTTACCGCCGCGCCGGTAGATGACCAGAAATTCTTTGAAATCAGGGCAAATGAGATCGACGGTATTTCTGTTTACGTAAACCGCGCGGGCTATACCGGCGAAAAGCTTGGCTATGAGCTTTATTTTCCAAAGGCTGAGGCTCCCGCCATGGAGAAAAAGCTGCGCGATTTGGCGGAATCCTTTGGCGGCAGGGAGGTTACGGAATTTCAGGTAATGGCCTGGACGCTTCCCTGTGAGGCAGGCTTTTTCTATATGCGCGACCTGCGCCATACAAATCCCTACGAGGTCGGCCTTGAAGGCGGCATCAACTGGGACAAGGATTTCATCGGCAAAGAGGCTCTTGCAAAAATCCGCGACGAAGGCGCTTCCCGCGAGGTTGTGGGCTTTACCGTAGCAGATGCGGACATCCATATCAAGGGACGGAACATGGGCAATGAAGGGGAATTTGTCTACAAGGACGGAGAATATGTGGGCCGCTGCATGAAGATCACCTACAGCTATGTGAATGAAACAAATAACGGCGCCATTATCTGCCGGAAGGACTCTTTAAAGCCCGGCGACAAAGTAACCATGCACGGCCATGAGGCTGTGATCTGCGCGCCGAAGTTTATCTGACTGATATAGGAGGAATGAGAATGGATTATGATCCCAAGGCTATGGCCGCCGCATTAATGCGCGGCTACATCACAGACACTCCTTCACTGGAGGAAATGATTTATGTAAAAGAAAAGGTTGCCATTGTCACAGGCGGAACCTCCGGACTGGGCTTCTGTACCGCACAGAGACTGCTGCAGGGCGGCGCGAAGGTGGTCATCTCCGGCTCCACAGACGAGAAAGGAGCTTCTGCCATCGCTCTTTTAAAGGAAGCAGGCTATGAGAACGTAACCTTCTGCAAGGCAGATCTGCGCAGCGAGGAGCAGGTGAAGGCAATGGTTCAGTTTACAGCGGAAACCTACGGCTCGGTGGACATTCTGGTCACCTCAGGCGGTGCCTGGAGCTTTGCCCACATCTACGACCTTCCGGAAGAGGAATTTATGAAGACCGTTGACATTAATCTTGCCGGGGCTTACCGCTGTGCCAAGTATGTGAGCAAATATATGGTAGACAACGGCGTAAAAGGAAAAATTGTGCTGGTTTCCTCCAATGTGGCCTATCTGCCCCAGCCGGTATTCGGCGGCTATGCACACTATGCAGCATCCAAGGGCGGCGTCATTTCCATGACCTACGAGATTGCCAAGGAACTGAAGCGTTTCGGCATTATGGTAAATTCCGTCGCGCCGGGCGGCATGATGACCCCGGGCGGTCTCACCAATGGCCCCGTGCGCACTCTGCCCCCGGAAAAGCAGATGGAAATGGGCAAGGAATTAATGGTGGAAAAAATGGACAACGTTCCCACCGCCGACTCAGTAGCCATGGTCATCTACGGCATGTGCACCCGCATGGCGGACGGAATTACGGGAGAATGTATTGTTGCCGACAGCGGCATGATGCGCAATATCGTGTCCTACCAGCCTGCTATTGAGCAGTATCCTCCCGCCGAATCCTGATAGCAGCATATGACAGTAACAGACAATTTATTGACAATTTATATGACAGTAACAAAGCCTCCGGTTTCAATCGGAGGCTTGTTTTTGCCGACATTTTACTATATTAACCTCTGTAATCCTGCCTATGTGTTTAAATGATGCCTGTTTTCTTCAGTACCTCATCCACCCAATGAACCGGGATGATCTCCAGCTTATCCTTTATCTCATCCGCCAGTTCTTCCAAATCTTCCAGATTCTCCTTGGGAATAAATACTGTGGAAACTCCCGCTCTCACTGCAGCCATCAGCTTCTCCTGCAGCCCGCCGATGGGCATCACTCCGCCGCGCAGCGACACTTCTCCCGTCATGGCAATTTTCGGGCTGACAGCCCTTCCGGTCACCAGCGACGCAAGGGCCGTAGACAGGGTAATTCCCGCGGAAGGGCCGTCCTTTGGAACGGCTCCTGCCGGTACATGTACATGCAGGTCGTTCTTTTCAAACAATTCCGCTTTACCCGGGAACATACTCTTTACAAGGCTCACCGCAATCTGTACGGATTCCTTCATGACGTCTCCCAACTGTCCTGTTATAATCACATTTCCGCTTCCCTTTGTAAACAGCGCTTCAATAAATAAAATGTCGCCTCCTGCCTGCGTCCAGGCAAGCCCGGTCACGATTCCCGGCTTTTTCTCTCCTGAAACACGGTCATGGGGAACAGGCTTCTGATCCAGAAACTCCTTCAGTTTTTTAACGCTGACAGAAAGGGATTTCTGCTCGCCCTTTACGATCTTCACCGCGGCTGCCCTGCACACAGTATCCAATATCTTTTTCAGCCCTCTGACGCCGGCCTCCATCGTATAGTCCGAAATGATACAACGGAGCGCTTTGTCCGTCACCTTCAGATCAGAAGCTTTCAGTCCCATACTGTCCATTGCTTTCGGGAGCAGATGGCGTTTCGCGATCTGGAACTTTTCGGATTCTGTATATCCCTGGAAAGAAATCATTTCCATACGGTTCAGAAGCGGTTCAGGAATGGTGTCCACCGAGTTTGCCGTACAGATAAACAGAACATCGGATAAATCATAGGGCACGTTCATATAGTGATCCGTAAACGTGGAATTCTGTTCCGGATCCAGCACCTCCAAAAGCGCGCTGGAAGGATCTCCGCTGTAATCATGGGAAAGCTTATCCACCTCGTCCAGTACTACTACGGGATTGGATACGCCGCTCCGCCTGATGCCGTCCATGATCCTTCCGGGCATCGCGCCCACATAAGTACGCCTGTGCCCGCGGATTTCCGCCTCATCCCTGACGCCGCCCAGGCTGACCCGAACATATTTCCGTTTCAAAGCCTTTGCAATGCTCTGCCCGATACTGGTCTTGCCGGTTCCCGGCGCTCCCACAAACAGCAGGATCGATCCTGACTGCTTTTTATTCAGGGCCATCACCGCAATCTGCTGAATGATCCTTTCTTTTACCTTTTTCAGGCCGAAATGATCCTCATTCAGGATTTGTTCGGCCTCCTTCAGATCGATCTCCGCAGGCTCGGCCTTTTCCCAGCAAAGTCCTGTTACAAAATCCAGATAGTCATAGAGCATCCCGTATTCATGGCCATTCTTCCCTTCCTGCTTCATCCGGTTCAGAATCTTTTCCGCTTCCGCCCTGGCGGTTTCGTTCATATGGGAGTTTTGGATCTTCTGCTCAAATTTACGGATATCGGAAACATTTTCCGGATGCATTTCATCAAGCTGCCGCTGAAGGATCTCAATCTGTTTTTTGATCGCCTCTTCTCTGTATAGCTGCTCGTGAGATTCCGCCTGCTCCTTGCGGACCTCGCTTCCCACCTTTCCCATTTCGATAAATTCATACATTGCCTTTTCCATGAGTTCCGTCCGCTCTGCAGTGCTGTCTGTCTCAATAATGGCATATTTTTCTTTATTAGAGATATTCAGATAATTGGACAGTGCGGCAACCATATCCGAAAGGCTTTTCCACTGCAGAATATAATTCCGAACCACAGGCCCCCATTGAAAGCCCTGGGTAAACTGGAGCAAAGCCCCCTGCACAGCTTCATATCGTTCTTTCTGTTCCTTTTCATCCAGATCCTCCACATCCTGACGTTTTGCCGCGGTCGCCAGGATCTCCTTCTCTGTGATCTCCACCGACTCCACATCCATACGGCTGTTCACACGGATCCCCACGTTTCCATCTTTGTCAATATTCTCAATAATTCCGGCGGCTCCTACAGGATAAAAATCCTCCGCTTTTATTTCGTCCCTTTCCTTATCTTCTTTCAGCATAAGAAACATCACTTCTTCACCGATCACAGCTTCCTTTTTTGCGATCTCTGTGAAATATTCCTTATGGAAATAGAAGATAACGCCGGGTAAAACAATTAAATCGTGAAATGGCACTACTACCATAAACCATCCTCCCATTTTATCAGCACTCATTAGCATTGAGTGCTAATCCATCTGTAAAAAAAATATGCTTCTTAATTATGAAGCAGACGACAAGTTTCCTCAAATTTCCATGTAGGTTTTTATTCCCGCGGCTTATAGGCTACGGGAAGCTTTTTTCTTATTATAATACAAATTTCCGCAATGTCAATCTTTTTATTACTGTTCGCTCCCAATCCTATAAGCCATTTATGATAATCTCTCTTTTTATTACTGTTCACTCCTGGAGTGTGTTTGAAAATTCATTCCCGCAATCTGCATCCCCCACTTTGCGGTCTATTTGTCCCAAATTCGGTCAGCGGTCTTCGTTTCACTACGGTCGGCGCTTAACACTCGTCCACCGGACGAGCAGCGCCCCGCTACGCCTCCCTTATTTGAACCAAATATCCCACAAGTTCTTCAGGCATAAGATCTGCTGCCGGCATTCTGATACTCATAAAGCTTTTTCTTTGCTTCCGGGGTAAGGCTCCTTGGAACCTGTATCTGTACGATCACATATTGGTCGCCGTATACGGATTTGTTTTTCATGGAGACAACGCCTTTTCCTTTCAGCCTGATCTTGCTTCCGCACTGGGTTCCTTCCTTTATCCGGCATATTACGTCTCCGTAAAAGGTATGGATACAGACCTCGCCGCCCAGAACTGCCGTTGTATACGGAATAAAGACTGTTGAGTAGATATCCAGGCCTTTCCTCTCATATCCCGGTTTCTCTGCCACCACAGTCTTCAAATACAGATCGCCTCTTTCGCCTCCCGAGATTCCGGGCTCTCCCTTTCCTTTCAGGCGTATTCTGCTTCCTGTATCCACTCCGGCAGGAATATGCACCTGAATGGACTGTGTGCTGCCATTTGAGGAATTCCTTAAAGAAAACGTTTTATCACAGCCCAATACAGCCTCATCAAAGGTCACGGATATCTCTGCCTCCACATCCCGGCCCTTCGCAGAATAGTTACCCTGAGCCTTCCTTCCATAGGCGCCGTTAAACCGGCCGCCCGTTCCGAACAGATCTCCGAATATATCTCCGAAAAAATCTTCCTCATTACCTGTATGAAAATCACCTGTATGAAAATGAAAATCTGCTTTGTTTCCGCCGTGGAACGCAGATTGGTACTGTCTTTGCATGTTTTCCTCAGAAAATCCCGGTTCAAATGCCATAAAGCCGTATTTGTCATACAGCCTTCGTTTTTCTTCGTCTCCTAATATTTCGTAGGCTTCATTCACTTCTTTAAATTTCTTCTCCGCCGACGGGTTACCGACATTGGTGTCGGGATGATATTTTTTCGCCAGCTTCCGGTAGGCTTTTTTAATTTCAGCCGCATCCGCTTTTTTATCAACGCCTAATACTTCATAACAATCCCGCTTCCCTGTCATAGAAACACCTCCTTTTGTGTTCTACTTGTAATATAACGCATAAGTCAAGATTCGTCAATAGTATCTTTTCACATTTTTGTTAAAATAAAGTGAAACAAATGGTAAATTTAACCTCAACAACGCATAGTTCTTTTCCTGATATACAAAAAAGAAACGGAGCTGTGGTCTGCCGCCGTTCCCTCTTCTCAAGCCTGCATGATAGCTTTGCTCTATTTATTATAATACCTGTGGATATCCCCTTCAACTCTTTTCAGGCAGTCCATAAGGACCGGATTAAAGGTACCGCATTCGCCATTTATGATCATATAGATCGCCTTCTCATGAGGATAAGCCTTCTTGTAAACCCGCTCGTTCACCAGAGCGTCATAGACGTCCGCTACAGCTACAATCTGGGACCAAATCGTAATCTCATCCCCCTTAAGACCGTCCGGATAACCATTGCCGTCCCATCTTTCATGGTGATGGCGGCAGATATCGTAGGCATATTCGTAAATGGGGTTCTCCTGCATCTTGGGAACACTGTTCAAAAGTTCGCAGCCGCGTATTGTGTGGGTCTTCATGATCTCAAATTCTTCTTTAGTAAGCCGGCCCGGCTTATTAAGGATTTCGTCAGGAATGGCGATCTTGCCCACGTCATGCATAACTGCGGCGTCCGCGATTAACTGAAGCTCTTCCTCCTTTATTCCGTATTTCGGATAGAATTTATTGATTGCCCTTATCATGAGAAGAGTCAGATTGCTCATGCGCACAACATGTTCTCCGGAGTCGCAGTCACGGAACTCAATGGCCGTCGCCAGAGTTTCCAGGATGGCCCGGTTCAGGTCACGGATCTCTTCTTCCTGTTTATTCAGCTTGACCTCCTGCTGGTTAATGATGCTGTTAAGCTTGATGACATTTCCGATTCGGTTCTTGATAAAAAAAGGCGTGATGGGCTTGCCGATAATATCCACAACGCCCATATCATAGCCCATTTTCATCACAGACTGTGAACTTTCGGCCGTTATAAGGAATACCGGGATCTTTTCCACAAGGCCCTGCTTCTTCATCTCCTCTAATACCCCGAAGCCGTCCAGAACCGGCATCACCACATCCAGAAGAACGGCGGAAAGGCTGTTTTTGTTCTCTTCGATGATCCGAAGCGCCTCTTCTCCGTCGCATGCCTCCAAAATATGATATTCGTCGCCAAATGTGGCGCTCAGGATGGCCCGGTTCATTTCCACGTCGTCTACGATTAAAATAGTTTTCCTGTCCAGATTTCGCTCCATACTCCCAACCTTCTCCATTGCTTTCATCAGGTTATCTGACATCTCCCAAAAAGAAGAGCGCAACAGTTCCCGGTCCGGAATGAGCTCCTATGGTGGCGCCTACGTGATTTATCACAACGGTCTTTATCTGATATTTTTCTTTTACTTTCTCTGCAACGAAACGCGCATCGTCCCCGCAGTCTCCATGGCTGATGAAAATCGTATCGCAGCTTTCCTTAAAACTCCCGATCTTCTCATCCATATATTTTACAAGCTCCAGAAGGGCCTTTTTTCTTCCCCGCACCTTACCGACAGCAACCAGCTTGCCCTCGTCGTCCACATGAAGCACAGGCTTGATATTCAGCATTCCTCCCACTATCGCGGTAGTTTTTGATACTCTTCCGCCCCGGTAAAGATGGTTCAGGTCGTCTACCGTAAACATATGCACAATGTGCTTTTTGTTGTTTTCTACCCACTGGGCCACTGACTTCAGGTCTGCGCCCGCCTCCTTTTTCTGCTGGGCAAGATATACTAGAAGCCCCTGTCCAAGAGAAGCGCTGAGTGAATCCACGACTACCAGCGTCCGCTGCGGATATTCCTGCTGTAATTCCTCAGCCGCGATCCTGGCGCTGTTATAGCTTCCGCTTAAGCCCGAGGAAAAAGCAATATGCAGTACATCCTTCCCTTCTTTCAGATACGGCTCCATCAATTCCCTGGCGCTCCCCGGATTTACCTGGGCAGTTGTGGGAAGAGAGCCTTTTCGCATACGGTCATAAAATTCCTCCACGGGAAGAAAATTATCGTGCGTATAGTTTACTCCATCCATCGCGTAGCTTAAATATGTGCAGCCAACTCCATGTTCTTTATAATATTCCTCCGGCAAATCCGCGTTATTGTCAGTCGTGATTACATAATCTCCCATTTATTTTCCTTCCTTGCAAATATGCAGAATATATTAAATTGTCGTTTTTATCATTATATTTCCGTTTTTATCATATCATTTCCTCTATGATTTCGCAACTGAAAATTTTATACCGGTTCTCAATCTATTTTTTCACAATTTACCTGTAGATTTTTTTCTCAAATTGTGTATAATAGAAGCAGGAAATAACACAGGCTCACTTGCTGAGGGAATCATATCGGCTGATCCGGGCACTCCCCTGTTTAAAAAATAATCGTGAACGATTGTCGGTAACAAAGCTCTTGGGTAATTCCAAGGGCTTTTGTTTTTAAAAAAGGAGAAAATACATATGTCAACTACCCATGCTTTACAGTATATATCATTACGTTTAAGATTTTACATTAACAACGGTTGGTGTTAAAAACCTCATATCTTAACTTTTCAAAGTACAAAAGAGTGCCTTCAGAGCAAATGCTCCCAACGGCTCCCGGATTGCCGTGCAGATCAACTACCAGCTTTTCCATTCCCTGGGGCTTTAGTTCCTGAAAAGCCAATCCAACCGCATCTGACCGTCTATCCAGCTTTTTTGTTGTGCTTCATGTATGACGTCTCCCGGCATAGAACCGCCCAGCAAAAACGGAGATACCGGATCGTGTTTTCTCATATTTTCTTTTACAAGCAACGCATCCGTATTCGCATAGCAGTATCTGCACAGGTGTCCGCATGTATCGTAAGCTCCTATATCCACGCCCAACAGACAGGCACACTGCCCGTTTCGCTGGTTGCTCTTTCTTTTAGGCACATCAAGGTTTGCATGGAGTGCTGTTTCAAAAGTGCTTACCGTCATGCAGCCAGAACAATCTGCACCGTAAGGAGCCAATTCGTCTCCTTCTGCACAGGGTTTTAATGCCATTCCATATTGATTCGCAATTCGGATCATTTCTTTTCCAAGAAAGATTCTGTCTTTTTTTGATACCTTTCTTGCCTCCGGAAAGTTGCGTTCTACTTTCTTATAAATATCAATAAAACTGATTACGCAGGATTTTGTATATCCGGAAAGCGCCGCAGCCATTTTTTCAAATGCCTCCAGATGACGCTCTGCAGAATAGGTATCGTTAATAAAAATCGGGTCATACCGCCATCCTACACTGTCCACTCCAACGATATCCGACAATCGTCTGAAATCATTTATGACTTTTTCTTTTTCAGGCACATTCGGTTCGATATCTTTTCCATACGGAGTGATGGTTACAAACCAATACTGTCCGTATGGCTTCAGCGTCTCCATATACGGCAGCATAGGCGCCGGATTTTTTGTGCAAAAAGCAATCAGATCCACCACATCAGGTGAAAGGCTGTATCTGGTGACCTGCATCGGATTATAGGGATTGCGTACAAGCACAAATCCTTCTTTTATTCTGTTTATCAGCCATTTAGAGTAAAACGCCGGGATGTCCGTCCTCATTCCTGTCTGTATGATCATTTTTTACTTCCTCCATAGCCGGTTTGCGTTATCTTACTTTTCCGTAAGGCCGGGCAGCGGGGTACGTATACATTGGACAAAACTCCTTCTGCTTCCGCCTTTATGATCTTCTCTCTGTAATCTCACCATAATGCTGCCTCCGTAGGTACAAGCCAATCAGTCGGCGCTGTTTAATACCTCCAGCGCCTTTTGAAGCTGATTGTCCTCTTCATGGGTGATCTCATCCTTGTTCAGAAGGCTGGTATCCAGCTTCACCTCCACATCCGGCTGTATTCCCACCTCATTTATGGAATTACCCTTGGGAGTGTAATAATTGGAAATCGTCAGCTTCACGGCGCTTCCGTCGTTGAGCTCCCGGATTGTCTGCACAACTCCCTTTCCGTAGGTAGTGGTTCCTACAATGGTGCCTATCCCATAGTCCTGGACTGCCCCGGCGAAAATTTCCGATGCGCTGGCGCTGTTTTCGTTGACCAGCACAGCCAGAGGCATATCCAGCGGATGCTCGCCGTCGCAGTTGTTCTCCTGACGGTTTCCGTATTTATCTTCCGTATAAACGATCAGCCCTTCCGGTAAAATTTCTCCAAGGACGTCACACACGGAATCCAGCAGGCCGCCCGGGTTGCCGCGCAGATCCACTACCAGCTTTTCCATTCCCTGGGTTTTTAGTTCCTGAAAAGCCGTCTTATACTGCTCATATGTCACGCCCTTAAATTCCGAGATACGGATATACCCGATATTTCCCTCAAGCAATTCATGGAATACAGAAGGGATCTCTACATCTGTGATCGGCACCGTGATCTTCAGCGGCTCTTCCACATCTTCTCTGTGGATGGTCAGCTCCACGCTGTCTGCGTCACTGCCCTTGATCATGGATACCACCTCCGAGGTTTCCAGCTCTGTGATATCCGTTCCGTCAACGGCGCTGATAATATCGTCCGCCTCTAATCCCGCCTGCTCGCCCGGGCCTCCCTCATAGCATTCCACGATCCGGACGCCTCCCTCGCTGTTTTTCTGCATCAGGATCCCGATGCCCACATAAGAACCTTCTGTGGAGGTATTCGCCTCTTCGTATTCCTCCGCCGTATAATACCTGGAATAAGGATCGTCAAGCCCGTATAAAAGACCGGCATAAAGGCCCTCCGCCAGCTTCGCCTCATCCTTTTCCCCGAGATATTCCAGATCGATCAAATCCTCCAGATATTCCAGCTTTTTCACATACTCTTTGTTGGAAAGAACGCCGTCGTTGTGAGAGCCTGCCGTATACCCGAGATATCCCCCTGCTATCACAATTACCGTTACGGCGGCCCCGGTCACTATTCCCCGTGTATAATCTCTTCTGCTCATAAAAACTCCTTTTTATTCTGCCTTAGAATGTGTTCGAAAATTCATTCCCGCAATCTGCGTCCCCACTTTGCAAATGTAAGGGGTAGGTTGGAATATTCGTGATATTCCAACCGCACAGGTGGAACAATTTTCGAGCACACTCTACGACATACTACAGAAAAAGCTGCCGAATTTCCGACAGCTATCTTCCTTTCATTATTCATTATTGTAAAACACTTTTCTTATACCTTCAAGTGTTTTCTTGTAGTCCAAAAGCTTCCGATAAGGCCGATCCCGATTCCCAGAGCAAGACTGACCGGAATAAGCGTCCGGTAGATCTGCGTAACCGGTATAAAATCTACGATACCTGTCAAAACATTAAAGCGTGTCAGGATATAACTGACTGCGCTGCTGTAAACAAAATATAACGCGATCAGCGGAATAGCGGCTCCGATGACCCCCAGTATCATACCTTCCAGCACAAACGGGGAGCGTACAAACCCGTCCGTTGCACCGATATATTTCATGATCCCGATTTCTTCCTTACGGACGGAAATACCCACGGAAACCGTATTATTAATAAGGAAAACCGAGATGATCAGAAGAACGGCAATAATAGCAATGGACGCGTAGGAAACCAGACGGTTGAAGGAGCCCAAAGTCTTGGCGGCCTGTTCAGACTGGTTTACCTCCCTTACATGATCCAGACTCTTGATATACAGCACCAGTTCGTTCTGTTTCTCTATCTGTTTCATGTATACATGATAGTTGGAGGAATTAACAAGAGGGTTATCATCCTTAAAGCCCTCTGCTGCCTCCGAGCCCTGGAAATATTTTTCTTTGTAATATTCCCACGCTTCTTCTGCGGACTCAAATTCAATTCTGGCGACCTCCGGGCGCTGTTCGATCAAAGCGCCCACCGCTTCCATCTCCTCCTGGGTGGTTCCTTCATCAAAAAATACGGTGATGGGAACCTCTTCCTCGACCTTATGGGCAATATTATTGACATTATTTACAATGGAATAAAAAACGCCGAACAGAAAAATACAGGCTGCCATCGTTATAATAGATGCAATGGAAAACATCCAGTTTCTTTTTATGTTTTTAAACCCTTGCTTTAATATAAACCATATGGTACTAGGCCTCATGATATCCTCCCTCTTCCTCGTCGCTTACAATAACGCCGTCATGCATGGTAACTACCCGCTTCTTCATGGTATTGACGATCTCCCGGTTATGGGTTACCACCAAAACAGTGGTTCCTCTCTGGTTGATCTCATCCAAAAGCTTCATGATTTCCTCAGAGGTCTTCGGATCCAGATTCCCGGTGGGCTCGTCTGCGAGAAGGATATCCGGACGGTTTACCAGTGCACGGGCAAGGGCAACTCTCTGCTGCTCGCCGCCGGAAAGCTCATCCGGATAGGATTTATATTTTCCGGCAAGGCCTACCTCCTGCAAAACCTCGGGTACTCTCTTTTTGATAACGCGGGTGGGCTTTCCGATGACACGCTGGGCAAAAGCAACGTTCTCGTATACGTCACGATCCCTTAAAAGACGGAAATCCTGGAAAACAACCCCAAGCCTTCTGCGGTATTTGGCAATGCGGCGGTGCTTCATGCCTTCCAGCCGTTCTCCGTTTACCGTAATATGCCCGGAGGTGGTATCCAGTTCCTTCAGCAGCAGCTTAATAAGCGTAGATTTACCGGATCCGCTGCTCCCTACCACAAATACAAAATCCCCTTTATCCACATGTAAATTTGCATGACTGACCGCCGGAAGTCCTTTTCCGTAAGACTTGGTTACGTCTTTCAAATCTATCATAATATCCTCCCACAACTAATACGAATTTATTCCAACCGCACAGGTGGAATTTATTGCTCACCGCCTATAGAGGCGGGCGTTATGTAAAGCGGACGTTCACATTCGTCCCAAGCTCATAGTTTAACATTTTTGTAATATTGTTGTAACACATTTCAGGTTTCATTGCAACCATTTTTTATCAGTTCACATAATTTTCATCAAATCATTACCCTTTATTCAGGGAATCCCGGGACGCTTGCCTTCAGAAAATCATTCCGTAAAGCAAAGCATTCGTATCCCGGTCAACTGTTGTGTATTCTACCATATTTCATACACGGTTGACAAGAGGGTGAAACACGCTCCAAAAAAATGCCTACCGCCCTAGAGCGGTAGACAAATTACAGATCGATCATTGTATTTTCAGAGAAGCCTGCAGCTTCTCCTGACGGAGACTTAATACTCCAGCGCCTCCTGACAGAGACTTAATACTCCAATGTCTCCATATACTTCATATAACGTACGACCATCAGCGCGATCTTAAAGGTAATCGCATCCTCGAAGACCCTTAAATCCAGTCCTGTGCTCTTCTGAAGCTTATCCAGACGGTATACCAGAGTATTTCTGTGAATGTAGAGCTGTCTGGAGGTCTCTGATACATTCAGACTGTTCTCAAAGAACTTATCAATGGTGATCAGTGTTTCCTCATCGAAATCATCAGGGGACTTATTTCCAAAAATTTCTTTAATAAACATTTTGCACAGAGGAATCGGTAACTGGTAGATCAGACGGCCGATACCAAGGGAGCTGTATGCGATCACATCTCTGTCCCCGAAGAAGATCTTGCCTACGTCAAGAGCCATGCGCGCCTCTTTATAGGAACGCGAAACCTCTTTCAACTCATTAACGATGGTTCCGTATGCCATATGGTTCTCGCCGCTCTCAGTGAGATTCAGGGTATCCAGAATGCTTTGAGCCAGTTTATCCATATCCTCATAGCCTTCTCCGTCCTCAAGCTCCTTTACGATAATGATGCTCTTCTCGTCCACCGCGGTGATAAAGTCCTTGCTTTTGCCGCTGAAAAGGCTCTTCACACTCTCTATGGAGCTGTGATCCTTCTCCTGCTGCAGTTCCAGAATAAGGACGACACGCCGCACATCCGCCTCAATATGAAGCTTCTTGGCGCGGTTGTAAATATCTACCAGGAGCAGGTTATCCAGAAGCAGGTTCTTAATAAAGCTGTCCTTGTCAAACCGTTCTTTATATGCGGTGATCAGGTTCTGGATCTGGAATGCCGCCAGCTTGCCCACCATATAAGTATCCTCATCATCACCGTGGGCAACCAGAACATATTCCAACTGGTAATCATCGCATACCTTGAAATACTGGAATCCCTTCACAAGCTGACTGTCTGCCTGTGATTCCACAAACGCCTGTATATCCCCCAACTGGATGGAAAAATCCGAAAAGGTGGAGGCCAGAACCTTCCCTTCCGTATCAATGATACAAAACTCTGTCCTGGAAATTTCTTTTAAACCCTCTAATGTATTCTGAAGTACCTGATTTGATATCATTCGCTTCCATCCCTTCTCATATGTTGTTAGTGTTTTCCCCTAATTATTCCTGTGCATAGGGTTATTTTAATACAAAATCACCAAAAATGAAAGAGGAAAGCTGAAAAATTTTACATTTTTTTGTTTATTTTTCCCTATGCCCTCTCAATGAAGCCCTCTCCATGCACTTCTCTGGCGTCCGACACGATCACAAAAGCGTTGGGATCAATTTCATCCACGCGCTCTTTGAGATAGACGATTTCTTTTTTGCTGACCACGCAGAAGAGCATCAGCTTCTCCTCGCCGGAGTACATTCCCTTTGCCTTGATTCCGGTGATTCCACGATCCAGATCCTCCATTACCATCCGCGCTATCTCATCCGGCTTTCCGGTAATAATATAGGCCGCCTTTGAGAATTTCAGGCCTTCAATGATCCCGTCCGAAACCTTTGTCACAAGATACACAGCGATCATTGCATACAGCGCCCGGTGGATTCCGAACACATACATTCCCACCAAAACAATGGCAGCATCGATCAGCTGCATGATCTGCGCAATAGAGTAATGCTTCAGATACTTCTGAATGATCGCCGCCATCATATCAGTTCCTCCTGTGGTACCTCTTCCCAGGAACACAAGACCGATACCGACTCCCTGGATAAGCCCGCCGTACACGGCTGCCAGAAGCAGGTCGTCCCCTGCAATATTCCATACCGGCTGGACTGCAAGCCAGAAGGACAGGGAAACCTCCCCCACGATCGCTTTTTTCACAAAGGAGAAGCCCCGTATCTTAGCGCCGATCAAAAACAGTGGAATATTCAATGTGAAGTTTGTCACCCACAAAGGGATTCCTCCGTCTATAAGTCCCTTTGTCCATGACTTTACAAGAATTGCAACGCCTGAGAAGCCTCCTGTTACCAGTCCGGCAGCGTCAAAAACAGAATTGACCGCCAGCGCCATCAGCCCCGTGCCGATAAAGATCAGACAATATTCCAAATACCAGGGTTTCTTTCCGCTTAAACTCATCCCATAACCTCCTAACACATAAATCATCACAATACATAAATTTCTCATAACACATGAATTTCTCATGACACACCAAACCCACATGACATATAAATCTCTCATGACACATAAATATTTCATGATACACGAATCTCTTCATGATGTATGAAAAACGGGTGACAGTCAAACGACTGCCCCCGTTTTTATTCTTTCCTTATTTTTCAGGCATATTGACAAACCTGATAAAATGATAGCTTTCCATTATCTGGAAATACTTGATGATCCGGGGATACAACGGTTCCGCCGCTTCCCCGAACGCCTCCTTTTCCAAAGCCGCCAGTTCCATCACTGATCTCTTTCCGTCAATAAGAGGCCAGAGAAAGCTCCCCTGCGCGTCCAGATGCACCTTGGTAAACCTTGGTTTCCCAAAAAACTTCTGCGCTATGGTATGAAACGCGCCTTTATTTTCCACTTCAAGGATCACACGTTCCTTAAAATCCCTGTGCCACCCGAGCTGAGGCGCTTTTTCCGGAATAAGATCAAGATAATTAACCTGCGTTTCCTGTTTTTTCTTTTTACTCATCAGGCTTTATTCTTCTTCCATAAAGAGAATTTCAGCAGGCACAGGATCATAACGATCATGAGCGCCGCGCCGCCGATATTTCCGAAGCTTATCTTATCGGCCAGCGACAGATCGACCTCCACAACTGCCAGGACAGCCAGCGCGATTCCCACAAGGCCCTCTCCTGCGATCATCCCCGCACAGTACAGCGTGCCGTCTGTGGACTGGCGTTCCTTTGTCTTTTCGTCAACATTCTTCCGCATATCCATAAGGCCGCGCACCACGCCTCCGATCATGATCGTTGCGTTCAGATAGATCGGAAGGTAAAGGCCGATGGCAAAAGGCATCACCGGAACTCTCAGGATCTCCAGGCCAAGCGCAAGGAATACCCCTACAAACACCAGCGTCCACGGAAGATTTCCTCCCATGATGCCCTCTACGATCATCTTCATCAGTCCTGCCTGGGGAGCCGGAACTTCTGTTCCGCCGTAACCCCATGCGGCATTCAGAAGATACAGGACGCCGCCGATGGCAAGGCCGGACGCAACCACGCCGATCAATTCACCGATCTGCTGCTTTTTGGGAGTCGCCCCCAGTAAATAACCGGTCTTTAAATCCTGTGAAGTATCACCTGCGATCGCCGCTACAATACAGATCACGGAGCCAATGGCAATAGCGCCTGTCATTCCGGTAATGCCTGTCTCCCCGCTGGCCTTAATCGCAAAGGTGGCGATCAAAAGCGTAGCGATGGCCATGCCGGAAACCGGATTGTTAGAGCTTCCGATCATTCCTACCATACGGGAGGATACGGTTGCAAAAAAGAAACCGAACACAACGATCAGGGCCGCTCCAAGAAGATTTACCGGAATCGCAGGAACGATCCAGATAATAAACACCATAGCTACGATTCCCACAAGGATAAAACTCATGGGAAGATCCTGGGCCGTCCTCGCCGTACTGGTGTTTTTGCCGCCCTTCATGCTTTTCATGGAATCACGGAAGGTGCTGATGATCAGAGGCAGGGACTTGATCAGGGAAATGATCCCGCCTGTTGCGATGGCGCCCGCGCCGATATATTTTACATAGTTTGTCCAGATGGCAGACGCGCCGCCCTCGGCATAGAGCATGGCAATGGTCACGCCTTCCTCTGCCGGATACATGGAAATGTCCGGTCCGAACAGACAGATCAGAGGAATGATCGCCATCCACCCGAACAGTGAACCCACAAACATATAGGAAGCAATCTTCGGCCCTACAATATAGCCCACACCCAGAAGGGCGGGATAAACCTCCATACCGATCTCGCCTTTAAAGGACTTGAAAGCCGCCGCTACATCCGCCGGAATCATTTTAATACCGTCTACTACAAATTTAAAAACCGCCGCAAGTCCCATACCGGAAAATACGGTAGCCGCATTGGAACCGCCCTCTTCGCCTGCCAGAAGCACTTCCGCGCAGGCCGTGCCCTCCGGATACAGAAGGGTGGCATGCTCCTTTACGATCAACGCATTACGCAGGGGTACCATAAACAGCACGCCCAAAACGCCGCCGCAAAGGGCGATCAATGTAATCTCCACCAGGCTTGGCATATCGCATAAGCCTTCTTCCGCCCATAAAAATAAAGCGGGCATGGTAAAAATCGTACCTGCGGCAAGAGACTCGCCTGCAGAGCCAATGGTCTGAACCATGTTGCTTTCCAGAATGGAATTTTTCTTCATGATGACGCGAATCACGCCCATGGAGATAACTGCCGCCGGAATGGAAGCAGATACGGTCATACCGACACGCAGGCCAAGATAAGCGTTGGCAGCTCCGAATACGACCGCGAGAATGATACCCATGATAATGGATGTCACAGTAAATTCCGGTGTAATTCTTTCCGCCGGAATGTACGGTTTGAACTCTTTGTTGTCATTCATGATTTCCTCTCCCTTTCATCTTTTGGTTTCTTCATCCTCAGATATTATAACGAAAGCTGTCATGGTTTGCAAGCGATTCCCCATGGAATATTTATACATATCAATGAATATTTTTGCATTTTTTGTGCATTTTTTACATTTTATTATCTTTTCCTATCTTCTCTTACCTTTTCAGCCATCGGTTTCCAACTGCTTTGTCAGGTAACGGCCCACGATTCTGGAGAAATTTGTAATATCATGAATATATGCAAAATCCTTCCCGAAAATTTTCTTTTCCGTTGCAAGGTCTTTCTCTTCACCGGCAAAAACCCCCAGCACGCTCACTCCCAGATTACGGAGACGGCGCACCTCGGTCGCCGTATCCGCCGCCGCATATTTCCCGTGATAGGGCTGTGGATTTCTGGCATTGGGCCGGTTTACGATCACGTCATAGGGACGTCCGTCGCTTAAAACGATCAGAATCTTTTTTTCTTCCTCGCGGTTTAAAAGCCCATAGCCCACCGTTTTGATGGCAAGGCCGTCCCGGTTATTGGAGGACGTCACATAATCAAAAATATTTTCATTTTCCGATCTGGGCGCGTCATACTCCCGGAAACGGTGCAGGATCGTATAATCCCAGAAGGTACAAAAGCTCATGACTCTGTGAGGAATTTCCACATTGCTTAAAGCCTCGCTGATAATATAAGCCTGCAGCGCCACCTCTCCTTGTCGGCTCATCTGGGAGCCGCTGGCGTCAATGAGCACATCCACCACAAAATCCGAAGCTTCTCCCTTCAGTTCTCTTTTAAAAATGCTTGCTTCCCGGCTTCTTCCCACTCTCCACACCCGTGAAGGAACAATAATACCCCTGTCGGAAAGAACCTCCTGGGTCTCGCTTCTTAACACCAGCGATTTGCGGAGCAGCTCCGTAAGTCCGGCAATATTCCGTTTCACGATCCGGTGCTTCTGATGGTACAGCCAGATATTTTTGTTTTTCAGGCGCTTGGCATATTCAAACTGATAATTTCGTTTCACCGGATTTTTCAGGATCCCTTCGGTAAAATACAGGCTGCAGTCACTGTGGATCTCCCGGCACATCAGATAATTCATACGTTTTTCCTCTGCAGGCGTAAGATATGTTTTCCCGTAATTCAGTTCCACGTAGGTATGCGCCTTTTCCAGAGCCTCCGGCGGCAGGACCGTGACCTTATGCTTTACCTTTCGCTTTTCCTCCATTTCTTCTGTGACGGACGAGTCCTCCAGGCCGGTCATACGGTTTGTAAGCTGCTCCACATAGCTTTCCAGGGCCTCTTCGTACATTTCCTCGGACAGGAAATCCTCCCAGCCAAATTCCGTCAGATCCTCAAGGGTAACCGCGAGCACCTTGTCCAACCCGCCGTGCCTGCTCACAAAGGACGGATCGATCATGGCATTATACAGGCTGTCGATGACCTGTATCAGTTCCATAGCATCCTTTGCTTCCCTTGCCTGATATACCATATCCCGGAATACCTTTATCTGCCGCTCCACCATATGCGTGCCGCCGCTTAAGCGGTCACGGAGAACGGCAACCTTCAGCCGCCCGAGCAAGTCCCCGCGGGAAGGCATCCGTTCAAATTCCTGATCCAGAATATCCTCAAATGCCTGCCGCTGCATCTCCCGCACACCGGGGCGCTCTTCACACAGCTTTTCCCCCACAGCCTCTTCAATGCAAAGCTGCGCCACAGCCGTCAGTTCACTTTCTCCTGCCTCCAAAAAGATTTTCTTTACCAGATAAAGGCCAACCATATCTTTATCGTAAAACCGTGCAAAAGCGCCCTGCTTGATACCGTCGTACAGGGCGATGGCCTTGGAGCGCAGGAAAAGAGAGACATCCGGCTTCATTTCCAGTGTATAATCGCCGCTGACTGTCCAGAGCAGATTCCGTATGCGGTTTTCCAACTCCAGGCGGTTATCTTCGATTTCCAAAGGCAGTTCTTTATTCATAGACATCATCCCTTGTCCAGTCAGACGGAATCCTCGTACGGACAACATCCTCCACGATTTCCTTTTCAAAGATATCAAAGGTTTTATTTACCACGCCCATCTGAACCGCCTGCCACGGAGAGAGCCCGGTGTCCACGATCTTCATGGCGGCAAGAAGCCCCCGCAGGTCAAGAGGCTTCGTGGAAATCTCACTGTTTAAAGCCTTTAGCTGCAGATCCAGGAATACCCCCATAAACTGCTCTACGGCCTTTTCCTTTGCACGAGGAAACATCCGATGGAAAATAAATCCAAGAGTCTCCTCGGTCTGCGCCGGCATATCGATCACCAGAAAACGGGAAACCAGCGCCTCGTTCAACTCCTTGGTCCCTGCGTAGCCATAATTCATGGTTCCGATAAAACGGGCCGCCGGATGAAGGTCGATCTTATCGTATCCCGGCACATCAATGGAGCGGCGGTAATCCAGAGTTGCATGAAGCACGGAAACCGCGTCATTCTTCGCCATATTAATCTCATCCAGGATCCCGAAGCCACCATACTCCGCGCATTTATAGATGGAGCCTTTACGCAGGCGCACCTCATTGTCCGCAAAGGTGTCGGTGCCAATGAGATCCCCACTGTTAGTATTTACATGAAACGAAACATTATAAGACGGTCTGTTGAAAATATAGGCAAGATTTTCCGCCAGGATATTTTTCCCTGTGGCTTTCGGCCCGGTCAGAAGCAGGTTTTCCCCCTGCAGAAGCCCGGCAATGGCCATCTCCAGAATGTCCTTTCCATAAAAGGGCATAGCGGGCTTCACTACCCTGTCGGATACCTCCCCGGGCACCTCATAGTCACTTCTGAATTTCTCCACCTGCCCTATCAGCGCCGGGGAAACTCCCTGTTCCTCCAAAAAACGTAATTCTTCTGTCATATCGTATACTCCTATATCACAAATATCATTCAGCCCGCAGAAAATCCTCTGCGGCGCCATATCCGAATAATCCCATTTTATACTAAACAGAGGCTGCATTCCTGCAGCCTCTGTCAGAGTGTATCTGAAAATCCATTCCTGCGCTCTACTCTAATATCTACTCCAATACCCTTTATACCTCAAAAATCAGATCTCCGTAAGAGGGCATCGGCCACATTTCTTTATCAACGATCATTTCCAGTTCATCTACCGGGCTGCGCAGAGCCTCCATAGCCGGTACCACCTTCTCACGGCAGAACACGGCTCTTTCTCTTCCCTCGGGAATATTGGGAACCCGGGCGACCAACTTGGAAAGCTTGCTCATGGCGCTGTTGGTACTCTTTAAAAGAGCGGACGTACGTTTCAGAAGATCCATCTGTACGCTTACGTCAAATGCCCCTACCGCTCTCACGGAATTAATGGAGTCTGCCAGTACAGTCGTATATTTGATAACCGCCGGAATGATCTGCTTGGTGGCAATGTCGATCATTGTCTTTGCCTCGATATTGATCGCCTTTGCGTATATCTCATACTGAATCTCCGCACGGGATTCCAGCTCCGTTCTGGTAAAGACGCCAAAGCTCTCAAACAGCTTCACGGACTTCTCTGTTGTAAGCGCCGGAATCGCGTCTACCATAGACGGCAGGTTGGGCAGTCCGCGGCGCTTTGCTTCCTTTTCCCATTCCGGTGCATAGCCGTTCCCGTTAAATACGATCCTCTGGTGATCGGTGGCATATTCTTTGATCAGGTCATGAACTGCCAGGTCAAAATCCGGGGCAGCCTCCAGCCTGTCGCAGGCTTCCCGGAACGCCTCCGCCGCAATGGTGTTCAGCACTACATTGCAGGAAGAAATGGAATCCCTGGAGCCTACCATACGAAATTCAAACTTATTTCCCGTAAACGCAAAGGGTGAGGTCCTGTTTCTGTCGGTGGCGTCCTTCATAAAATCAGGAAGGGTCTTTACGCCTGTTTCCAGCTTCTCCCCTTTAATACTGTGCGTGGCAGTCCCTGTGCTGATAAGCTGCTCCAGCACATCCTCAAGCTGCTGTCCCAAAAAGACGGAAATAATCGCAGGCGGCGCCTCGTGCCCGCCCAGACGGTGGTCGTTCCCCACATCTGCCGCGGATTCCCGAAGCAAATCCGCATGGGTATCCACAGCCTTAAGGATACAGGTGAGGATCAGAAGAAACTGGATATTCTCATGGGGAGTCTTGCCGGGATCCAAAAGATTGATACCATCATCCGCTGTCAAAGACCAGTTGTTGTGCTTACCGGAACCATTGACTCCCGCAAAAGGCTTTTCATGAAGCACGCAGCGCAGACCGTGACGGCTTGCCACCTTTTTGAGGATGCGCATCATGATCTGATTATGATCCGCCGCAATATTTACCGGGGCATAAATAGGAGCCAGCTCATGCTGCGCCGGAGCCACCTCGTTGTGCTGGGTTTTTGCCGCCACGCCCAGCCTCCAGCATTCCTCGTTGACCTCCTTCATATACGCGGAAACTCTCTGACGGATACTGCCGAAATAATGATCGTCCATCTCCTGCCCCTTCGGCGGCATAGCGCCAAACAGAGTTCTTCCCGTATAGATCAGGTCTTTTCTCTGGAGCCATTTCTCTTTATCGATCAGGAAATACTCCTGTTCAGCGCCCACAGACGGCGTTACCTTCTTAGAGGTCGTATTCCCGAAAAGGCGGAGCAGCCGAAGCGCCTGCGCATTGATCGCCTCCATGGAACGCAGAAGCGGCGTTTTCTGGTCGAGGGCCTCTCCTGTGTAGGAGCAGAACGCCGTGGGGATACAAAGCGTTCCGCCCGCCGCATCATGGCGGACAAAGGCCGGGGAGGTACAATCCCATGTGGTGTAGCCTCTGGCCTCAAAGGTCGCGCGGAGGCCCCCCGACGGAAAGGAGGATGCGTCCGGTTCCCCTTTGATCAGCTCCTTGCCGGAAAAGCTCATGAGAACCTTGCCGTTCTCCATGGGAGCCGTGATAAAAGCGTCGTGCTTTTCCGCTGTAACGCCTGTCAGCGGCTGGAACCAGTGGCTGTAGTGGGTCGCGCCCTTCTCAATGGCCCATTCCTTCATTTCGTGGGCCACCACATCCGCAATCTCCATGGAAAGCTCTTTGCCCTCCTCGATTGTCTTCTTCAGCTCCTTATAGACCTTTTTCGGAAGACGCGCCTGCATGACCGAGTCATTGAATACATCGCATCCGAAGGTTTCTACCACATTGATATATTCTCCCATTCTTTTCTCCCCTTCTGTTATATTGAGTGTTTATACTTGTTCCGTTTATTTTATGATAAAAGCTAGTTCCAAAGTCATATTTTGTCATGCGGACATGACTGATATCTGATATTATTTTGTCTCTTTTTTTACACTTTTCAGGTAAAGGTTCAGCGCCTCATGCATGTTCTCGATTTCCACACGTACAGGATTCCCGCCAAATTCACCGTCCAGTGTCCAGGGCACTTCCTCGTCAGCCTCGATCACCACCTTGTGGGACTTAAAGGAATAGATCAGATCCGTATTATCCTCTTCCTTTACCAGGGAAGTAAGGATTTCCTGAAGCTCCAAAGGATTTTTCGGTCTGGTTATCAACGTCACCTCAAAAAGGCCGTCGTTCATATCCACATTTTTGCCCGTCAGCTTTTTAAAACCACCCACTGAGCGGGAATTCGTCACCATACCGAAAATAAATTCATCCTCTATCTCAATTTCCTCGGACCATACGCGCATATGGTAAGACTTGATATCAAAAAGACGTTTCATCCCCTCCAGAAGATATGCCACATGTCCCAGAATGTTTTTCAGATCCTGGTCCGTCTGGTAGGATACGTCCGTAAACAGGCCGAACGCCGCAATATACGTAAAGCTCTGGCTGTTAAATTTGCCCACGTCACAGCGGTACAGCTCTTCCTCCATGATCATGGACGCAGCCTCTGTCAGGCTCTTTGGCATAAACAGGCTGTTGGCAAAGTCGTTGGTGCTTCCTGCCGGTATATAGCCGATGGGCACGGAGCTTTCCTTCTCCATGATCCCTGTCACCACCTCGTCCAGAGTGCCGTCTCCGCCGCTGCAGACGATCAGATCTACTTTATCCGCATAATCTCTTGCCTTTTCGTAGGCGTCCTTCGGGTACTGTGTGGCGTGGATCACCACTTCATAGTCCGATTTATTAAAAATATCAACGATTTCCATCAAATTGGCTTTTATTTTTCCTTTTCCTGCCTTTGGATTGAAGACAAACAGCATTCTTTTTTCCAAAACAATTCCCCTTTCCATATCAAACAAGAGTTCCTGTTCCACTCTGCAGACAGTAACATCCAACCTGTCCGCCACAGAAACGAGTCGTGCTTTTGCCGTTCCGTATCTCTATTAATATAAAAAAAAAGCAGGAAAAAGTCAATCAAAAATTCAGGTCCGCCGCAACAGCGTTTCTGTTACAGCAGACCTGAATCTACAGATTATTATAATAGCGAGAGGGGGATTTGAACCCTCGACACCACGGGTATGAACCGTGTGCTCTAGCCAACTGAGCTATCTCGCCATATTTCCTAAGTTATGGGGCCTATAGGGCTCGAACCTATGACCCTCTGCTTGTAAGGCAGATGCTCTCCCAGCTGAGCTAAGACCCCATAAATATTCAAGACTCGCTCGCGAGTCTTGGTACGGCATCTCTCTGTGTCCCGTACGTTCACCGATATCCGGCTAATAGCGAGAGGGGGATTTGAACCCTCGACACCACGGGTATGAACCGTGTGCTCTAG
>JAUNGB010000126.1 GCA_030524715.1 Eubacteriales bacterium
CCGAACGGTACGCTACGTGGTGTGGAAGGGGAGGGTAAAATCTCCCCTATCCGATACAAGAATAATTGGGGGGAACAAGAATAAGCATTCAATTCTTGTTCCTGTTTTTTTGCGCTGTGGGAAAAGACAAAGAAAAAGTAAAAAAAGAAACCGGAGTTTGTTCAAGAAAGGAAAAGATAAAAAAGCTTAATGCAGGTAAAATGTGACCATGGAAAACAAAACAGGAAACGGAGGAAAAACATGTTTGATAATTTTTTAATTCGGAAAGACAGCCTGCGCAATGATACGGATGAGACAGGAAAAGTCATTGGGTTTCAATTTGCAGCACGACATGCAAATTACCGGGGCGTATATCTTTCCTTACATAACGGATATTACATTAAAGTAGATGGCATCCAGTATAAAAGGAATGTTCAGACATTTGAGATTAACGGGAAACCGCCGAGAACCTTTGAAGAGATTAAAAAAGCGGTCTGGGAACACTGGGACTATGACGATGAAGGAATTGTACATGTAAAGAAGGAAGGCGGACTTGCTCCGGGAAAGCATGTAATTGAATTTCAGCAGTCAGTACTTGCAGCTTATGGATATCTTCCTACGGATGAGGAATGGGTAAAATGCCCTCCGGAACCGGGGACAGGCGCCGGTTCTGACAAAACAAAGAACATTGTAACTTATGAGCTGACGCTGCAGGAATAGGGAGGAAAAATAGAATGGGTAAGATAAAAAGAGGTGTCTCGCTCTACAGTTATCAGCAGGCACAATTTTTCAAAGAATTGGATTTGGAGGGCCAGATCAGAGAAGTAGGAACAAATTTATACGGGGCTGATGGCATTGAACTGCTTGACGAAATGGGACTTCGGAAATATCCGAATCCTCCTGAAGATTTTTATCCGAAGTGGTTTTCCTGGATGGAAAAATACGGAACCACACCGGTAACAATGGACGTATTCTGCGACGTGCTTCAGTTTCGTGATCATGTAATGAGCATATCAGAATGTGCGGATCGTCTGAAAGGAGATATACGCCTTGCTAAAAGGCTTGGATTCAAAAATGTCAGGACACTGGCTACGACCCCGGTAGAGGTTATGATCGAGGCGCTTCCGGTTGCGGAGGAGTGCGATATCAGGCTCGGAAAAGAAATCCATGCACCGATTCCTCTTAATGGTCAGTATGTTAATGAGATCGTTGATTATTGTCAGAAGACAGGAACCAAGCATCTTGGTATTGTTCCGGACTGGGGGATTTTTGCATACCGTCCGTCGGAAGTAACCCTTGACTGGTATGTACGCCAGGGAGCGAAAAGGGAAAGCTGCGATTTGGTTACGGAGCTTTGTATGGATAATTATCTGGGTAAGAGTACAGAACTGAGAGACATAGACCTTTCCCTGTATTCTGCGGGAAATGTGGAGTCTATGTTCCACCGTTATCTGAAGCATGGGGATGCTCCGGCGGATCTGATTCCCGCATTTAACAAAATGCAGAGCATGATCCGCAATCACGTGCCGGATTACTCGGATATTGATTTTGAAGTAATGGGGCAGGCGCTGCTGCTTTCTCACAGTAAGCCGGAGGAATTAAAGGAATTAATGCCGTATATCGTAAGCATTCACGGAAAATTCTATAACATGTCAGAAGTACCCGGCAAGCCCGGTACCTATCAGGATATTTCTATAGACTATGAAGGGCCTGTTAAGTTCCTGAAAGAAAACGGTTATGAAGGATATATCAATTCAGAATATGAAGGACAGAGACGATTCCAGGATCGCGGAGTAGAAGATTTGATCAGTGAGGTTGACCAGGTAAGAAAGCATCAGGAAATGCTGAAGAGATTAATTGGAGAATAAAAAGTGGAGAATAAAAAGGAGGCAGAAATATGGAAAAACTGAAATTGGGAATCATCGGAACAGGAGGCATCTGCAACAACAAGCATCTTCCTTCACTTGCCAAGGTGGCTGATAAGGTTGAGGTGGTTGCTTTATGCGATCTTGATGAAGCAAAGGCGAAAGCAACTGCCATGCGTCATGGATTGCAGAATGCGGTAATTTACACAGACTACAAAGAACTGCTGAAAGACGAAAGCATTGACATTGTGCATGTCTGCACTCCGAATGTGGCGCATTGCCAGATTACGGTAGATGCTTTTGAGGCAGGCAAGCATGTTCTCTGCGAAAAACCGATGGCTGCAACAACGGAGGATGCGCAGAAAATGCTGGATGCCTGGAAAAAGTCGGGAAAGAAATTTACGGTAGGCTATCAGAACAGGTTCCGCTATGATGTTCAGGTGCTTAAAAAAGCCTGCGATGCAGGGGAACTGGGGGATATCTATTACGGTGAGGCAAATGCGATCCGCCGCAAAGCGGTTCCGACATGGGGAGTATTCCCGGATAAATCCAAGCAGGGCGGCGGTCCGTTGATTGACATTGGAACTCACGCACTGGATATTACGCTCTGGTGTATGAACAACTATGATGTGGACAGTGTCAGCGGACAGGTTTTTTATAAACTTGGAAATCTTCCGGAAGCATCTCAGGGAAATACATATGGACCGTGGGATACCGATACCTTTGAGGTAGAGGATTCCGCAATGGGATTTATCAAAATGAAGAACGGAGCCCTGATCAATCTCAGAGCTTCCTGGGCGCTGAATTATCTGGATGCCAGGGAGGCGTCAACAACACTTTGCGGTACTCTGGAGGGAGCGGAAATCAAACACGGAGGAAGCTATCCGACTTCAGAACTCTGGTTTAACCATACACGCCATGGAAAGATGTGTCATGAGACCTTATCCGGAGAGGCGTTGGTAGATTATTTTGAAGGAGTTAATGAACCGGCAGGAGTGGTAGAGGCAAGACAGTGGATCGATGCAATTCTGAATGATACAGAGCCATGCGTAAAACCGGAGGAAGCATTCCGGGTAACCCAGATTCTGGATTCCATTTATAAAGCATCAGAAACCAATACGACAATCAAATTTGAATGTTAAGCATAGCGACTTGTATTCATGAGTATGTGGCAGAGCGGAATGTGAATCCGCTTTACCAATGAAGAAAAAGTGCAAAAGAATCGATTCAGAAGAGGAGAGATAAAATGAAATTAAAAAAAGCAGCAGCTTTAGCTATGGCAGCAATTATGACAATGTCTATGGCAGGCGTGGTACATGCGGAGAATATAACCAGCAACACAAACACGGAAACGGCAGAACAGGTAGATAAGATCGTTGTTGCACTGGGTGAAAGTTCTTTTGATATGTCGCCGTTCGGTGCAAACTCTATCCCACGTATGTGGATGTGCCAGAATGTGTACGGTTCTCTGTTCTGTACTCCATATTACGGCGCAACTTTGGAAGAACTGCAGCCATGGCTTGCCAAGGGATATGAAAAAGTAGACGATCTGACCTACAAGGTTGAATTATATGATTACATCAAGGACAGCAAGGGAAATGATATTACCTCTGAAGATATTGTATACAGCTATGAAAAAATGTACACCATGGGCGCTGAAACACGTATTAATACTTATCTGGATAATATTGAGATTGTAGATGATTATAATATGATCTTCCATTTAAAGAAATACGGTCCTGGCGTTCTGGAGTTCCTGTTTGGAAATTACACTTTGAATATCTGCGATAAGGACTGGTTTGAAAATGCCACAGATGAAGAAAAATACAATGACCCGGCTTGTACAGGCGCTTACCAGATCGTGGATTATGTAGCAGGATCCAGCATTACTCTGGAAGCAATCGATGATTACTGGCAGCAGGACGAGAGTCTTCTCCCGGATGCGGCACTGCAGAATGTAAAGACAATTGAATACAAGGTTATCACAGAAAACTCCATGAGAAGTATAGCGCTTGAGAATGGAGAAATCGACGCTACAGTAATCAATGCCAGCGAGCTTCCCCGTTTCTATGACGGCGAAAATGCAATTGACGGATATACGGTGGACATTGAGGGAGGCACTTTCTGTAATGTTGTATTCCTGAATATGGATTCCGGCAAATCCCCTCTGGCAGACGACGAAAATCTGAGACTGGCAGCATTGTATGCCCTGGATTCTGAAAGTATCCTTTACGGAGGCGATTACGACGAGACGACCGCAGAGGTATGCGCTTCTCTTGGAACCTCTACTATGGCAGGATATGATGAGAACTGGTCAGAGGATTATTTTAACTATGATCCGGACAAGGCGAGAGAATATTATGAAGCATCCGGACATGCAGACGGGGAAGTGACAATCCGTATTCTGAGCCGTACTTCCGTAGCGGATGGAATCCATGCGGTTATGGTTGCAAATCTTGAGGCAGTGGGATTTAAGGTTGAACTGCTTTCCTACGACCAGGCTCTGTTTAATACTTATAAGACAGATTCCACCCAATGGGACATGATTCTTGACAATAAGGGAGCAACCGGAAATATCGTTACTTGCTGGGACAATAATTTTAATCCGGACAGTTTTGAGAATGGTTCCGTATGCTTTACCCACGACGACACACTGACAGAGCTTCTGAATGCGGCGACAACTACCGGTACGGAGGAAGATATCAATGCGTTCCATGAATATCTGAAGGAGCTGGCTTGCGCGAAAGGTTTGTTTACCTCAAAGAATCTGATGGTAGGACAGAACGGTATTCTGAATCTGGAAACTAATAGCAATATGATGCCCCGTGTCAATGCATTTACCTTTGCGGCTGACTATCAGTCCAATGGACAGTAAAAATTAAATATTGGGCGCTGCTGTTTCTATGCAGCGTCCATCTGTTAAAAGGCTGTGCAGAACCGCATCCGGGCTGTTCTTTCAGAAAAGGAAGAAGGTGCAGGCCGAATACGGTTCTGCACAGGGAAATACCAGGGAGGAATAGAATGATACGTTATATTGGAAAAAGACTTCTTCAGATGATTCCTATTTTAATCATCGTGGCAATATTGATATTTACCCTGATGTCGCTGGTTCCGGGCGACCCGGTGCAGATTATGCTGGGGGATAATGCAACAGCGGAACAGATGGCCGAAGCAAGAGCGAATCTGGGGCTGGATAAGCCATTTTTAGTCCGGCTTGGCAGTTATCTGGTAAATATCCTTCATCTTGATTTTGGAAATTCTTATACACAGGGAACTGCCGTAGGAAAGGAATTACTGGCAAGATTTCCCAAAACACTGACACTGGCATTTTTCAGCATAGTATTTACCGTGGTTATCGGTATTCCCATCGGCATTCAGTGCGCCATCAATGCCAATAAGCTTTCGGATAAAATCTGGATGTTTCTTACCATGCTGGGAAACTCTATGCCGGGTTTCTGGCTGGCGCTGCTTCTGGTTATTCTGTTCTCTGTAAAGCTGAATTTACTTCCTTCTAACGGGGACAGCAGCCTGAAATATTTCATTCTTCCTGTTATTGCGAATTCTATCGGTTCGCTGGCAGATATTGCGAGACAGACCCGATCCAGTATGCTGGAGGTAATCCGGTCGGACTTTGTTGTGACAGCCCGGTCCAAGGGGCTTTCTGAGAGAGACGTTATATGGAAGCATGCGCTTCCGAACGCTTTAATTCCGATCATTACACTATGCGGAAGCCGGTTTGGATTCATGCTTGGCGGAACTGTAATTATTGAATCCGTATTTTCTATTGCCGGAATAGGAACCTACATGGTAAATGGAATTAACAGCAGAGATTACCCGATTGTTCAGGGAAGCATTATTTATATAGCGTTTATCTTTGCATTTATTATGCTGATTACCGATCTGATCTATGCGTATGTGGATCCTCGTATTAAAGCGCAGTATGTGAAGGCAGGTACAAAAAGAAAGAAATAGAAAGCGATATACGCTGAAAATAATCAGGAAAGTTGAGGTATAACAGACAATGACCAGAACGAAAAAGTCCTCCTTAAAAGGAACGGACAAAAGCATTAAGCCGGGTTCATTTGCCTATATCTGGAAACGCATAAGCAGGAATCCGGGGGCAATGCTGGGACTTATCTTTGTAATAGCACTTTTCATTCTCTCTTTTCTTTCACCCTATATCTGTAAATATGATTTTGCAGAAATTGTTATGAAAGAAAGATATGCGCTTCCAAGTTTCGAACATCTTCTGGGTTGTGATGAGGTTGGACGGGATATCTTGTCGAGGATTCTGTACGGTGCAAAATATACGTTAAGCATTGGAATCTTGTCTACAGCCCTGAGTTGTATTCTGGGCGTGATTCTTGGAGCCGTTGCCGGATACTTTGGAGGGATTACGGATACTTTGATCATGAGGGCGCTGGATATCTTTCAGGCGTTCCCCAATATTCTCCTTGCAATCGCTATTTCTGCAGTGCTCGGAGCCGGATTTGACAAAGTTATCTATGCTATCGGAATCAGCGGAATTCCAAACTTTGCACGAATGATGCGGGCTAATATTCTGACCGTCAGAAATTCCGAATTTATAGAAGCGGCGACTTCGATCAACTGCTCTACATTCCGCATTATTGCCCGTCATGTAATTCCCAATGCGATTTCCCCGCTGATCGTACAGGTGGCGATGGGAATTGCCAGTTCAGCGCTTGCAGCATCCGGGCTGAGTTTCCTGGGCTTTGGGGTACAGGCGCCGACGCCGGAATGGGGAGCAATGCTTGCCTCTGCCCGAGGGTATATGAGAGATTATCCGCACATGGTTATTATTCCCGGATTATTTATTATGCTGACGGTATTAAGCTTTAATTTAGTAGGCGACGCCATCCGGGATGCGCTTGATCCGAAGCTGAGAGACTGAGACAGGAGGGAAACTGAGAATGAAACAGAATGAAAATTTAATTTCTGTCCGGGATCTTGTGGTGGAATACCAGTCCGGCGGAGAAACCATACATGCTGTCAATGGGGTTTCCTTTGACCTGGAAGCAGGAAAGACTATCGGTCTGGTAGGGGAAACCGGGGCGGGAAAAACATCCATAGCAAAGGCAATCCTCAGGATCCTGCCGGATCATGCGACGAAGAAGACAGAGGGCAGGATTGAGTTTAACGGAAAAGAATTACTGTCCATATCCGAAAAAGAAATGAGGTCTTATCGGGGAAAAAGTATTTCAATGATTTTCCAGGATCCCATGACCGCGCTGAATCCTGTAAAGCCAGTAGTCGATCAGATTGCGGAGGGACTTCGGCTGCATCAGGGAAAGAGCAAGGCAGAAGCCTATAAGGCTGCGGTAAAAATGCTGGAAACAGTAGGGATTTCCGAAGACCGGGCAGGGGAATACCCTCATCAGTTTTCCGGAGGTATGAAGCAGCGCGTGGTAATCGCAATTGCACTTGCCTGCAATCCGGAGCTTCTGATAGCCGACGAACCGACGACGGCCCTTGATGTAACAATACAGGCTCAGGTTATGGATCTTATGAAAAGTCTTCAGAAGGAGATGGGAACTGCTCTGATTCTGATTACGCACGATCTGGGCGTAGTGGCAGACGTCTGTGATACGGTAGCGGTAGTGTATGCAGGAGAGATTGTGGAATTTGGAAATAAAGAAGAAATTTTCGATCATCCGTCACATCCTTATACAGTCGGCCTGTTCGGAGCCCTTCCGGATTTGTCAAAAAATGTGAGAAGGCTGTCTCCGGTCGAGGGGCTTCCGCCTGATCCAACCAATCTTCCAGAAGGATGTTCCTTTGCTCCCCGTTGTCCTTATGCGGCAGAAGCCTGTAAAAATACGGCGATACATATGAAAAATCTTGGAGGAACCCATAAGGTCCGTTGTATAAGATTTGACCAGGAGGTGTAATATGGCACTGTTAGAAATTGAACATTTAAAAAAATATTTTAATTCCTCCAGAGGAACCGTTCATGCAGTGGACGACGTGACGTTCTCAATTAACGAGGGAGAAACCATGGGTCTTGTAGGAGAGTCCGGGTGCGGAAAGTCCACCCTGGGACGTACGATCATTCATCTTCTGGAAAGTACGGACGGAGTGATCCGTTTTAATGGAAATGATGTGACACATCTGAACAAAGAAGGGCTGAAGAAACTCAGAGAGGATATGCAGATTATTTTTCAGGATCCGTATTCTTCTTTAAATCCCAGATTAACCCTTCGTGATACGGTTATGGAGCCCCTGAAATTATCCGGACGATTTTCAGATAATGCTGCTGTACAGGCAGAAACGGACAGACTGCTGGATCTGGTGGGCCTGGAAAAACGTTTCAGAGAATCATATCCTCATGAATTGGACGGAGGCCGCAGACAGCGTGTGGGAATTGCCCGTGCCATTGCCTTAAATCCTAAATTTGTGGTATGTGATGAGCCGGTTTCCGCGCTGGATGTGTCCATACAGGCGCAGATTCTGAATCTTTTAATGGATCTGCAGGAGGAATATAAGCTGACCTATTTGTTTGTTACGCATGATCTTTCCGTAGTACGCCATATTTCCACAAATATCAGCGTAATGTATTTGGGACAGATGGTTGAGACTGCACCGACCCAGGAGCTGTTTGACCGTCCGCTTCATCCGTATACGAAAGCGCTGCTTTCCGCGATTCCATCCGTAGATATTCATCATCGGACAGAGAGGATTCTTCTGAAGGGAGAGATCAACTCCCCGATCAATCCGAAGCCGGGATGCCGCTTTGCCAAGCGCTGTCCTTACGCAGAGGAAAAATGCCATCAGCCGCTTGCTCTGCAGGAGGTGGTACCGGGACATTTTGTTTCCTGCTGCCGGGTGAAGGAGCTTAACGATTTATAAAAGATAAAAGAACCGCTAAGATAAGAAACCATTTGGAAGATAATATTCTTTGAAGCTGCCGTACAGAAACGATAGAAACAATTAATCAGGAGGTGCCGGATGAAATCCTTAAGAGAACGATTTGAAGAAGAATATGCAGCAGTCAGTATACCTGCCGACAACAAAAGGGGATTTCGCGTGATATACAGGTATTATGCGCCATGGTATATCTGGGATCTGCCGGAAAAACAGCTTTCTGCGAGAAAAAATCACCTCTTAATCATAAGTGTATCCGGCCTGCTGCCTTATCTGGCAGCAGGACTTCAGGATACGGATATAAACAGGATGACGGTTCCCGTAATCTTTAACATCATTGCCCTTTGTGCATATATACTGGAACTGTTTGCGGTTTTCCGTTTCCGGTCTGCAAAATATAAGACTGACCGGACGACCTATCAGAGTGTGGATCGGACAATGCGCAGTATACCTCTTATAAGGGCCTGTTGTCTGCTGATGACTGATATTACGGGGATATGCAGCAGGAACTTTTCGATACCGGATGTCTCTGCAGCCGCCGCATTGCTGGGAAATCTGATCTGTGCGGTTCTGGCATTTTACATATTTTACGATTACCGGAAAATACCGTTTCGGACGGAGAAGAACCGGTTATTACAGGAAGATCAAAAGCTGTTATAGAAGGAATCACGCAAAAAGAAATACCGGAGAAATACAGTATGGCGTCTGTTTAGGCGCAGGAGTTTCAGAAATTACGATAAACAGAAAGAGAGGGAATCGACTATGAAAAAATTACGGTACGCAGTGATCGGTTATGGATTTATCGGAAGACGTCACGTAGATACGTTAAAGAGCTTTGAGGATTCGGATTGTGTGGCAGTGTGTGACAGAAATCCAAAACGTCTGGCAGAAGTAAAAGAAAAGTACCCGGATATGGAAGTGTATGAACATGCGGATGCACTTTTTGCCGGGGCGGACATTGACGGTGTGATTATTGCCGCAAACAACAACCAGCATAAGGAGCTTGTGATCAAAGCGGCAAGGGCGCATAAGCACATTCTGGTTGAGAAGCCGGCGGCAATGTCTGTTGCGGAGCTGGACGAGATGACGGAGGAAGTCCGCAAGGCGGGCGTTACCTTCACGGTTCATCAGCAGAGACGTTTTGACAGGGATTTCCGGACGGTGAAGGAATGCTACGACAGGAAACTTCTGGGGGATATTTATACGATCCAGAGCTCCCTGTACGGGTATAACGGAAATATGCATGACTGGCATGTTTACGCTTCTGAAGGGGGAGGAATGCTGTATGACTGGGGCGTCCATCTGATCGATCAGATTCTGTACATGGTTGACAGCCGTTTGGTATCAGTTTTTGCAGATGTGCGCAATGTGATCAATCAAGAGGTGGATGATTATTTTAAAATTCTTTCTACCTGTGCGGTTGAATCTTAAGCTAATAGCCCTTGTCTTTTTGACAAGGG
>JAUNGB010000029.1 GCA_030524715.1 Eubacteriales bacterium
AGAAATACGTCTTCAGCGGAATTGATAGTTTTTATTGATATAAAACAAGTATACATCTTAACTTCCGCGATTTTTAACCCTCAATTGTACAAGTGCCCATTTTTTACGGTTTTTTCTTCATTTTGGAACTCATATATCGAGGAATATTTAACCCTCACAATTATAGCCATTGATTGTCAGAAAATACTGTGCTTACAAGGCTTTTCTCAAATGAGGGTTAAAAACATTGGAAGTTAAGGATACAGGATTTAAAAAAATGTAAATAAGAAAGAAGGGACATTTTGCGCTTTTTTACCGGATGTGAGCAGCAGATAGGAAAAAAGAACTGAGAAGATGCCCATCGGGCCGTTTTCTGGATGGACTGATATCAGGTTCAATAGTTGTGGATGCTTCATGAAACAACCCTGTTTCAATAGGCGTTTTGTGTTGTACCCTGCTGCTTTGTATGTTATAATCAGATTGTACAAATGTTATATCAATTCGTTCTTATCTAAATTTAAGTCAAAGTGAATTCGCTGATGTGTTAGGCGTAAGTTTTGCAACTGTCAACTGTTGGGAAAGGGGACATTGTTATTATGAAAAACGACGAAATCGTAACGCTTTATCATGGTTCGAAATCGGGAATTCGTGGAAGTATTGCCCCCATAAGCCGGGGACGCTGTGATTTTGGAAAAGGGTTTTATATGGGAACTGACCGAACTCAGCCGCTTACTTTAATCTGCAATTATCCTAATGCGAAAATATATACGTTAAGTGTTGATCTGTCAGATCTTACAGTTCTTGACATAGAAGTGGGATTGGATTGGGCTTTGCTGATCGCATATAATCGTGGCAAGATGGAATCTGTAAAGCATTCGGTTATTTATAATCGTTTTGCAAATTTAAGCGATGGATGCGACATGATTATCGGCTATATTGCTGACGATAGAATGTTTGTTGTTTTGGATCGTTTTTTCAATGGGGAAATTACTGATATGGCGCTAATTAACAGTCTTTCGGCATTGAAGCTTGGTAAGCAATATGTGGCTATAACGGAAAAGGCCTGCAAAAAAATAAAAATACTTGACGAACAACAGCTCACCGAGAATGATCGGGATAAACTAAAACAAGAAAGTGAAGCCAACCGTTCCAAGGGCATTGCAAAGGCAGAGGAAATTTGCCGGAAATATCGTCGTGAAGGCCGGTTCTTTGATGAAATACTAAAGGCAGGTGAATAAAATGGAAAAACTTACCCTTGAAAAGCGTCAACTTTGCGATATACAAGGACGATTGTTTGAACTTGCTCTAAAGGCTGGATTAGATTGCCCATTATTTATAGAAGCTTTTATGAATAGTAAAACTGCGGCTGCCCTTGATGATGTCTATGACCGATTACAATGGGCGGGCGAGGAATATATTCTTGAGGAACTAAATGATGAAATCAGCGGACTTAAAAAAGCAGGTACGGTTTATTCCTTAGAAGTAATGTATTGGATAGGATATATCTATCGCTATTGGCATTACTACACGGGTGAATACAGTCGCGAAATATATAAAACTGCCGATGCTGAAACAATGAGTGAGTGCTGGCTTGGTTTTCATACTTTTGATGTTGAAATGGCCATTGATGATTTAAAAGAGATTCATAAGCAAAATTCACGAAGATCCACATCAAAATAATCCGCCATCTCAATGAGGATATCCAGGTCCGGCAGATTGCTGCCGGTTTCCCATCTTGAAACAGTTCTGCGGGATACACTGAATTTTTCCGCTAACTGTTCCTGTGTAAGTCCTTTTTCCTTGCGAAGCTCCTTTATGAAGCTTCCTGCTTTTGTCTGATCCAAAGCCCTTGGCCTCCTTTCGGATTTAGTATACTGCCGTCTGCACCTGGTTTACAGGACACAAAGCGGGCATTTCCCTGAAAAATGGGAATGGGACAGGGTATGTCCCATGAAAATTGAAGGTAAAAAGTGAAAAAATGGAGTTGTATGAAGATAGTATAGCAAAGAATAGCGGCATTAACCAGGTTACTGTTTGCACCGTAAGGTGTGAACCAATGTCATTAACTTAAGGAATTGCTGTCATAAAATATGCTTGATAAACCATGTATTTCCGTATATTCTAATTACAGAGTACACACATTTGCTGCTTAAGTAAATGACATTGGGTGTGAACAGTAACACGAATTTTGGTAAATAAGTGATATACAGCCATAGCCATAACAGGAAAAATCAGATATACTATCGTTAAAAGAAAGGCATGACATTGCCGGAAAATAGGAGGTATTTTGCTATGGAGCAGCAGAACAGGCAGGAGATCAGTCAGTTTACACTGGGAATGCCGGATTTTATTACTATTGTAACGGAAGAGAAGAAGCAGATAATAGCGCTTTCCGGAGATTGCATACAGACAGAGGATATCCGGGTAGAAATAAAAGAAGAGACTAAGCAGACAGATATTTATACGGAGATTTTGCTGACGGCAGACAAATCCCCTGTAAAAAGCCTGAAGCTCCGCTGGAACCGGAAAGCGCCCCAAAAGGCAAGAATCCTGTGCGATGCATGGGAGCGCGGTTATGGTGATCTGGAATGGAGAGGAATCTGCGGGGGAAGGACAATGCCCTGGTATTTTCTGGTATCTGTTAAAGATCATCAGTGGGGATACGGGGTAAAGGTAAGACCTTCCGCGATGTGCTTCTGGCAGATGGATACCCAGGGAATCACACTGGTGCTGGATGTACGCTGCGGCGGACGGGGCGTTTTATTAAACGGACGTACCCTTACGGCAGCACAGATCGTCGCATTGGAAATGGAAGGGGAGGATTCCTTCCAGGCTGCCAGAGAGCTGTGCGGCTTGATGTGTACAGACCCGATTTTCCCGGAACATCCGGTATATGGAAGCAATAACTGGTATTATGCATATGGAGAAAGCTCCGAGAAAGAAATCCTGAGTGATACGGATTATGTTCTGGAACTGACCAAAGGTGCGGAAAACAAGCCCTATATGGTGATCGACGACGGATGGCAGGAGCTTCGTACACCGGAATATATCGGCGGGCCATGGAAAAAAGGAAATGCGAAATTCCCGGATATGGAGAGACTTGCCGGCAGAATGAAGGAAAAAGGCGTGCATCCCGGTATCTGGCTTCGTTTTCTGTTAAATGCAGATGAAGAGATCCACAAGGATTGGAGACTGCCGCACAATGGCTGCCTGGATCCGTCCCACCCGGATGCGCTGAATTATGTCAAAGAAGACGTGAAGCGAATCTGTGACTGGGGATATGAATTAATTAAACATGATTTTTCTACTTATGATCTTTTCGGAAGATGGGGATTTGAGATGAATCCTATGGTGACGGAGGACGGATGGCATTTCTACGATAGGACCAAGACCAGCGCGGAAGTGGTGAAAATGCTGTATGAGGCGATCTATGAGGCCTCCAGGGAAAAGAATGTACTGATTCTCGGATGCAATACCATCGGGCATCTGGGCGCGGGACTTATGCATATGAACCGGACCGGAGATGACACAAGCGGCCTGAACTGGGAAAGAACAAGACGCATGGGAATCAACACGCTTGCTTTCCGCCTGCCCCAGCACCGCACATTCTATGATGTGGATGCGGATTGTGTGGGAATCGCGGGGAATATTCCGTGGGAATTAAACCGTCAGTGGGCAGATGTCATTGCCGAGAGCGGAACACCCCTGTTTGTCTCTGCCAAACCGGGAGTGTTAAATGATCAGGAAAAAGAGGAACTCCGCCGGATTATGTGCAAGGCTTCCGGCCAGAAGCAGCATAAGATCCCTGCTGACTGGCAGGACACAGATTGCCCGGAGGTCTGGAAGGATGAAAACGAAACCCTGCATTACCAGTGGTATGCTCCCGCCGGAAGCATACCCGAGAGTAAGGATGAAAAATTCCATGCGTTCATTCCGCTGTCCTGATTGCACGTCGGAAGGTCATATCCGCTTTATAAGGAACCTGTAATAATTTATAATGGGATTATAAAAGCCAGAGCGCTTTACAAAATAAGCATTGAACCTGCCGGTACCCACATGGTATACTGTTACGGAAAAAGGTAGTATTTGGCAGTACCTTCCATGTCGGAAAGAAAGAAGGGAAATTTATGAAGCGCATTTCCTTAGAAGGGCTTTTGCACTCCCGTCAGGATGATCCTTACGAACAGCAGCATCATTATATCATGGGGCTTCTGGAAGAAGGAAAAATCAAGCCCTTAAAGGCGTCGGGAACAAACGGCAAAAAGCCGGCTCTTTATCGGGAATACTGGGTGGTTGAGAAGAAAAAGGACTATTCCCTTTTGACAGAAGAATTGAAATACGGTTTGCTTCCTCTGATTTCCGTAGATTATTATCTCTCCCATCCGGAAAGCTATGAGCAGGACAGAGCCTGGGTGCTGATGCTGAACGATTACCTGAAAAATCACAGACAACTGTTATCCCATCAGGAATCCATAAACGAAAGAAGCTTTGAAATCTGGAACCGTGAAAAATTTTTGACAAGAGAGCAGGGAAAACGCATTCTGAAGCGCTGCGGCCTGACGCTGGAGTTTTTTAATATTTACGGGACTACAGAGCCGCTTGCTTATTATTCCCATACGCGGGAAGTCCCCCAGAATCTGCTGATCCTGGAGAATAAGGACCCCTTTTACAGTATGCGCCGTCATCTTCTTAAGGGATGTCATACAATACTGGGTGTTCCGGTGGGAACTCTGATTTACGGCGCAGGGAAAGGGATTTTGCGTTCCTTTCAGGATTTCGATCTCTGCGCGGAGCCTTATATGAAGGATCCCCGGAATACCATCTGTTATTTTGGCGATCTGGATTATGAGGGAATCGGTATTTATGAAAATCTGGCGGAAACGTTCAGGGAACAATGGAAAATCATCCCGTTCCTCCCCGCTTATGAAGCCATGTTAAGTAAGGCCGGCGAAATCACCAATCTTCCTGATACAAAAGAACTGCAAAACCGCAATATAAAAGGCCTGTTTTTTTCATATTTTGAAAAGAATCAAGCGGCGGCAATCAGGGAACTGCTGGAATCAGGTAAATATATCCCGCAGGAGATTCTGAATATTACGGATTTCGAACACAGATAAGCATTCCCCCGCTTCAAGTGTGCAGAGCACCAAGCGGCGGAGATTGCGGGAGCAGGAAGTACGGAGCAATGGCTTTCGTTTAATACAAGAATGCTGACCGGAGAAGAAAGGATCCCAAAATGCAGTATGAATTTCTGAAAAACTTTCCCAGAAGAATGAAAAACGTAGGGCTTTACGCGATCATTATCCAGAATTGCGTCCAGAAAACAACCTGGAAGCAATACAGCTTCCAGACGTCGGATGAACAGATCAACCTGATCTTTGCTGTTCTTCTTTATATCATGGAGCAGTCTTTAAAGGAAGAAATCTGCACCATGGACGATATCGGCGCTTATATTGATACCATCAATGTCCAATATTTCAAAAAACCTCTGACCTATGAAAATTGCCGTACCCTGGGCGATTTTATTGTCAATGTTATCCTGTCTAATGAAGGGCGCGCCATGTATTTTCATGGCTTTGATTTTGAAGAAAATGCCGATCAGACCCTGAATATCAGCTATGTGGCAAATAAGGTCGTGTATGTCGAACAGGAATTTAAGCGTACCTCCTATTATCTTACGGATGATGGCTACAGTCTCCTTCTTTCCACCCTGGAAATTGAAAATAATATGAAGCTTACCATTCACGAAATGATCTTCCAGATGCATCTGGAAAAGCAAAGCTATGACAAAGCAGTGGATGAGATTAAGAACGTGTTTAACCTGATGCGCATTCAGCTTCAGAAGATTCAGGAGGCCATGGGTAAGATCCGGCGCAACGCATTGAATTACTCTGTGAAGGATTACGAGGAGATTTTGCTGGAAAATCTGGAAACCATCAGCGACACCAAACAGAAATTCCAGAATTACCGGGAAATGGTAAAAAGCCGCGCCCATGATCTGGAAGAGGCGAATATCAATGTCAGGCGTCTGACGCCCAAAGAGGAAGAAAATCTGAACCACCTGAAAATTATTGAGGGATATCTGAACAGGACGATTGATGAGCACCAGAAAATCCTGAACAGCCATTTTGATCTGAAAGCCCTGTATACAAGGGAACTGGAGCAGCTATCCCAAATGTCTCTGATCAGGCGCTTTTCCCTTCGCACAGAATTATATGACAAAATCCTGGAAAATCCGTCGGCTATACAAGAATTGGATTATTTTCTGAGACCTTTATTTAATCAGCAGCCGGAGAAAATATATAACCTGAATAAAGCCTTCCAGCTTCAAAAGCCAGTAGGGAAGAATGAAGAAAAGGATACTGAAGAGAAACTGGACTTTGACGAACAGACATGGCAGGAAGAGCAGGAACGCCGCCGCAGAGAAAAGCTGAAACGCTACGAAAGCAGCCTGTCTCTGCTTTTGGAATATGCGGTCAGGGCAAAAAAAGGAGAAGTATCCTTAAGGGAGATCAGCGAAAGTATGGAGGAAGCAGATACGGAGGCGCAAAAGGAGCGGCTTCTTCCCAATGTGGAGATTTTCAAGGAGATCATGGTGGAGCTTATCCGAAACAGGGAGATCGATATTGCCGCCCTGAAAAAAGAAAGAAGCGAATTTATCCAGGACCGGCCGGGAGAGTTTCAGCTTAATGAAATGCTGCTGAAGCTGGTGGAAGAGATCCCGGCCAATGCTTCCATCCAAAAAGTGGAGATTCTTCGTGCAGAGGACGGAAGTACGGTTACTTTTGATAATGTATTAAACGAAGACGGAGAAAGGAAGAGCATCCGGTGTTCCAACGTGTTTATCCGGGTACTTCGGGAGGAATAGAGACATATGGCATATGAACTGGAGACGATCAGAACCAGCCAGGAAATTTTTTACTATCTTCTGGAATACCATGAATTAAGGGAAGAGGAAGAGCAGCTTTTGTATAAAGCTTACACGGAGCAGGAGGAAATCCAGAATCTTGTAAAATCTCAGGGAGAAATTGCAGGCAGTAATATTGAACGGTACGGAAATGTGATTTATCTGATCCCAAAAGAAGAAAACAACTTTCTGGGCTTTTCCAAGGCACAGCTGAAAGCCGCCCTCTGTAAGTCGAACGGGACAGATAAAGATTATTATCTTTCCCAATTTGTGATCCTTACCCTTTTGGTGGAATTTTTTGACGGACAGGGAAGCAGCAGTAAAGCAAGAGAATATATGCGGGTAGGCGAACTGCAGAATTGCATTTCCATGCGTCTGAAGGAGGGCGCGGAGAATGCCGCTGAAGAAGAGGAAGAGAAAAACGGTATTGCATTTTCCAATATGCAGGAAGCCTATGAGGCGCTGAAATCTGACGAGCGGGGTTCCCGTGCCCGCACCACCAAGGAGGGTTTCCTTTATAATATTCTGATCTTCCTGCAGAAACAGGGACTGATCGAATATGTGGAGCAGGACGAAATGATTAAGACGACGAAGAAGCTGGATAACTTCATGGACTGGAATCTTTTGAACCAGAACAATTATCAGAGGGTTCTTCGTGTACTGGGGGTGACGGAACATGAGTAAGATCAATGCGGTACGGCTGATCAATCTGAATTATAATAACAACGCTATCAGGATCAGTGACGAATGCTTTCATTTTAATGGGGAAAGTACTCTTCTGTCTTTGAGAAACGGCGGGGGAAAGTCCGTGCTGGTGCAGATGATGACGGCTCCCTTTGTCCATAAACGATACCGGGATGCCAAGGACCGCCCTTTCGAGAGTTATTTTACTACGAATAAGCCTTCTTTTATTCTGGTGGAATGGGTGTTGGATCAGGGGGCCGGCTATGTGCTTACCGGGATGATGGTGCGCAGAAGTCAGGATACCGGCGAGAGCAATAACGAAAATCTTGATATCATAAATATCATCAGCGAGTATCAGACCTCCTGCCTGCAGGATATTCACAATCTTCCAGTGGTGGAAAAGGGCAAAAAAGAAATGGTCCTCAAGAATTTTACTGCCTGCCGTCAACTGTTTGAAAACTACAAAAAGGACAAAACACTGAAGTTCTTTTACTTTGATATGACAAACGCTGCCCAGTCCCGCCAGTATTTTGACAAGCTGATGGAATATCAGATCAATTATAAGGAATGGGAAACCATCATCAAAAAAGTAAATCTGAAGGAATCCGGGCTTTCCGACCTTTTTTCAGACTGCAGGGACGAAAAGGGGCTGGTGGAAAAATGGTTTCTGGACGCTGTGGAAAGCAAGCTGAACAAGGACCGGAACAGGATCAAAGAATTTCAGTCGATTCTTGGAAAATATGTAGGGCAGTATAAAGATAATCAGTCAAAGATCAAGCGCCGTGACGTTATCCGTTCTTTTAAGGAAGAGGCGGTTGAGATTGAGAAAAAAGCGGTTATATACCAGCAGGCAGGGGAAGAACAGGCTTCTCAGGAAAACCTGATCGCTCATTTTCTGCAGGAATTAGGCATTTTGCAGGAGCGTGCTCAGCGGGAGCATCAGGATATCCTTGACCAGATCGAGAGCATCCGTGAGGCTGCCGCCAGGGTAGAATATGAAAGGCTGTCCAGTGAGGTCTATGTGCTGACGGACAGGCAGAACTTTCATACAAGCAATCGGGATATGATCGAAATGGAGCAGGAAAATCTGGAAAGAGAAGCGGAAGGGATTCAGCAGAAGCTGCACCTTCTGTCCTGCGCAAAGCAGCAGGAGTTTGTGGAAGAGGAAAGCGCGGAGCTGGAGGCTATCCGTCAGAGACTTGCGGTTTCCCGCAAAAAGGATGAAGACCTTGAGCCGGAACGGAAGAGTCTGGGCTTTGCTTTGAAATGCCACTATGAGGGCGGCCTTAAAGCAAACGGGGAAAAGCAGGAGCAAAATCAGGCGGAGCATATTCGGATGACCGGGGAAATCGCTGAGGAAAAAGAGAAGAGCGCTGCCCTTGAGGAAAGCATCCGGAAGCTGATATCCAGAGCCGGGGCTCTTGGAAGCCGTGTGGAGGCCTACGATAAGCAGGAGGAACAATACAACGTCCGTTACGGGGAAGAACTGACCAGGAATATCCTGGGAGATTATGAGCCGGGGCTTTTAAACATCAGGCGTCAGTCCTACGAGCAGCAGATGCAGGAAGCTATCCGGGAACGCCTTGGGAAGAAGAAGCTTATGGAAAGCACCCAGGAAACCCAGAGAAGAGTGGAGCGCAGGCTTGAGGATATGCGTGAAGAACGGATCCGTACAGAGCTGGAGAGAAACCAGCAGGAAAAGCTTTCCGGTGAATATGAGCGGGAACTGGAAGAGCGGCGGACGATTTTAAAGTATCTTGATCTGGAGGAACGTCAGTTGTTTGATACCGAAAAAATCCTCCGTGCTTCCGGGAGAAAGCTTACGGAGCTGGCAGGCCTGCGCCGCAAGCTGGAAAAAGAAGAGGATGATCTTCAGAAAGAATACCAGCGCCTTACCCAGGGAAAAATCCTTGAGCTTCCCGGGGATTTGGAGGCAGAACTTAAAAATATGGGGATCCATATCGTTTACGGTATGGAGTGGCTGAAGAAAAACGGTTATACGGAAAAGCAGAATCAGGAGCTGGTACGGAATCATCCGTTTTTGCCCTATGCCCTGATCTTATCCGAAAAAGAACTGGAAAAGCTTTCCCGGAATGCCGGAGATATTTATACTTCTTTTCCTATTCCGCTTATTGTACGTGAACAGCTTGAAAAGAAAGAGCAGGAAGCAGGCGGTGGGACGGTTCGTTTCCCGGGCGTCAGCTTTTATGTTTTATTTAATGAAAATCTCTTAAATGAAGAGAAGCTGCGCCTTCTTGTACAGGAAAAGGAGCGCCAGATAGAGCGGATACAGGAATTCATCCGTATCCGGCAGAAGGAGTATGAGGAATATTTTGCCCGGCAGGAAATCCTGAAGGGTCAGTCTGTCACAAAGGAGGGATATGACCGGAATCAGGAGCTTCTGAAAGAATTGGCCGGGAGGCTGTCGGAGCTGGACCGGAAAATACGGGACACTCTGGCAGAATTGGCAGAGTTAAAAAATACGGTTGAAGAGCTCAGGACAGCCATCCAGACAGGAGAAAGGGAAATTGAGCGTCACAGGCAGCGTCTGGAGGATTTTGACAGGCTTTCTGAAGCCTACGGAGAATACAAAGAAAACAGAAGCGAGCTTGAAAAGTGCCGGAAGGAAGAAAGTCGTCTTCTGGAAAAGCAAAGGCTTTCCGTAGAACGTCAGGAGAGACTGCAGGAGGCTTTGCGGACGCTGGAGACAGAGCGGGACGGACTGGCGCGGGAACAGCAGGAGTTTCAGGAGCATTATCGGAAATATGCAAAATATGAACCTGCGGATCTGACGGGGGATGCCGCGGAAAGGAAAGCGGAGCAGGCTCTTTCTCCCGGGCAGATGGAGGCAAGATATGACGCCATTACCGCAAGTCTGTCCCAGGAGCTTCAGGATTTGGAAGCCCTGGAACAAAAGACGGCAAAGCGTTATCTGGCGGCGGCGGACGAACTGGAACGGCTGCGCCGTAAATACCGTTTAAAGGACGGAGCGTGGAAGGGAACCCGCTATGACCAGAAAGAAGAGTCCCATCAGGAAACTCTTCTTGAGGATCGTAGGCAGAAGGCCGAAACAAAAAAGATGCTCTGGAATCAGGAGGACAAGCAGATCGCTGTGATTTCCCAGCAGATACGGGATATTACCAAACGGATCAACAGCGAGTGCGGACAGGAGCAGCCGCTGCCGAAAGCAGAAATCCAGAGCCAGGATTTCGAAGCGCGCAGGAACCAGCTCCGCTACGAAGAGAAAGAAGCGCAGAAGCTGGCGGACAAGGTGAGAATACGTTTGCAGAGCTATGGAGAAAACCTTACCGCCCTGTCTGAGTACAGCGGCCTTCCCCTTGGAGAAGCGGTTTCATGGGAAGAGGATTTTTCCGGAATGAGCAGTAATGAACTTCGGAAATTTAAGGGGATTCTGATACGGGACTATAACCAGAAAATCCGAAATAAACAGGAGGCAAAGGAGGCTCTGGTGCAGCTTCTGAATAAGGTGGTGCGTATGGATGCTTTTCAGGAAAGCTTTTATAAAAAGCCTCTGGAAGCCATGCTTGAGCTTTCCGGCGATGCGTCCCGGGTTCTGCAGCAGCTTCAGACAACGATCCAATCCTATGATAATCTGATGGAAAAGCTGGAAGTGGATATTTCCCTTGTGGAAAAGGAAAAGAACAGGATTGTTGAACTGATAGACGATTACATCCTTGAGGTTCACAGGAATCTTGGGAAGATCGACCATAATTCCACGATCACGATCCATGGCCGACCGGTGAAGATGCTGAAGATCCAGCTTCCTGACTGGGAGGAAAACAGCAGTATGTATCAGCTCCGGCTGGAGGATTTTATTGATGAGGTGACCCAAAAGGGAATCGGGATTTTTGAGCGCAATGAAAATGCCCAGGAGTATTTCGGAACCCAGGTGACAACAAAGAATCTGTACGATAAGATGATTGGGATAGGCAGTGTCCAGATCCGGTTATACAAGATCGAAGAACAGAGAGAATATCCCATTACCTGGGCGGAGGTGGCAAGGAATTCCGGAGGCGAGGGCTTCCTGTCCGCGTTTGTGATCCTTTCCAGCCTGCTCTATTATATGAGAAAGGATGACACGGACATTTTTGCCGACAGGAATGAAGGCAAGGTGCTTCTTATGGACAATCCCTTTGCCCAGACAAATGCGGCGCATCTTCTGAAGCCCCTGATGGATATGGCAAAAAAGACGAATACCCAGCTTATCTGCCTTACGGGACTTGGCGGTGAATCTATTTATAACCGCTTTGATAATATTTATGTGCTGAATCTTATCGCGGCAAACCTGCGGCATGGGATGCAGTATTTAAAGGGCGACCATCTCCGGGGAAACGAGCCGGAAACAATGGTGGTGTCACAGATTGAAGTAACAAAGCAGCAGGAGCTGCTGTTTTAAAGAAAAAGCAGGAAATATAAGATTGTAAATTGCAGTTGGATATAAATGAAAGATTTGTTATAATGGACTGTAATGATCACAAAGGACTGCGATGATCAATAAAGGATTATGATGATTATTAAGAATCGTAATGTAATAATTATGGTAAAGAAAGGATTTAGTTATGAGATGTATAGGAGTTATAGGCGCCATGGAAGCAGAGGTTTCCGGGCTTAAAGAAAAAATGCAGGATGTTCAGGTTACACGTAAGGCGTCTATGGAATTTTATGAAGGTATCCTTGCGGATAAAAAAGTAGTAGTTGTAAAATCAGGTATCGGTAAAGTCAACGCCGGAATCTGCACCCAGATCCTGATCGATCTTTTCGGCGCGGAGGTTATTATTAATACGGGAATCGCAGGAAGTCTGAATAATGCTGTCAACATCGGAGATATCGTTATCTCTACAGATTTGGTGCAGCATGATATGGACGCCGTTGGATTCGGTTACCCTAAAGGCCAGATACCGCAGATGGAGGAATTTTCCTTCAGGGCTGATGAAGCTCTCCGCCGCATTGCCGTTCAGGCCTGCCGTGAAGTGAACCCGGAGATAGAAGTATTTGAGGGGAGGATTGCCTCCGGCGACCAGTTTGTTTCCAGTCAGGCTATTAAAGACGCCATTGTAAAAGAATTCGGGGCATATGCAACGGAAATGGAGGGAGCCGCCATAGGACAGGCAGCTTATTTAAACGGCGTCCCATTCCTGATCATCCGTGCGATTTCAGATAAAGCAGACGGCAGCGCTACAGTAGATTACAGTACCTTTGAAGCGGCGGCTATTGAACACAGTATCAGACTGACTTATCGTATGATCCAGGATCTCCAGGCTTAGGAATCGGGAACCGCAGGCTTGAGAACCGGAATGCAGGCTTAAGAGAAAGTTCGCCCGCTTTTCCATAAAGCAAACTGCAGCGGATAGGCGCGTTATCCCGGGGTCACCCAATTGAAAAAGGGCGCATATACTAAACCAGATAATTGGGAAGGACTACGGGACTTATGTATTATGATAAATTTTTTCCATTTTACGCCGCTTATGGAAATCCTATGCTTTATGACGGAGAAAGAATACAGGAAAAAGAATTTGAACTGATGAAATCTTACTATCCGGATATTGCCGGGAGAATACAGGAAAAAGTAGAAGAAACCTGCGAATATCTGGATTACGACGGCAGCCGTCTTTATGATGAATACCCGGATAAATTCATGCTGCGCCAGATGTGCCGCCAGATCCGCACAGAGGTAGAGCCGGAGCTTTCTGTTCAGGAAATGCCGGGAGGGCTTCTTGACGAGTTGATTGAAGTTCTTTTATATCAGGAAATATCCAGAAGGAGATGCCGCAGGCACCGCTGCCGCAGATACTTCTGATCTGACCACGGGATGTCAGGTATCTGTTCGGAAAACAAAAACAGCAAAGAACAGAAGAAGCAGCAAGCAACAAAAACAATCGAAACAACAGAAAATACAGGAACTGTACAGATATGAAGTTAAAACCATAAAACACAGAGGTATCATGAAAACTATAAAACAATTTTTGGAAGAACAAATAAATGACCAGTTGATTCAGGCGGTTTTAAGCTCCCCCAGAACCGGAGACGGGCCATCAAAAATAAAAATACGTCCCATCTCCCTGAAAGGGAAGATTTATTATCAGGCGTCCGCTTTTCATGGAACCAAGGTTCTCCATAGGAATTATACCCATGAAGAGGCGCTCGCGTTTATAGAAGAAGAACTGAGGGACGGATTTGCCCAGCTTCAGACACAGGGGTTACAGGCAGACGGGACAGTTCTTGTGAGCAAAAAAGGCAAAATGACCATTAAGACAAAGGCCGGGAAGATACCTGCTGCCGAACCGGTTCAGATGTTGGCTCACAACCGGGTGAAGAAGTATATCCTCAAGGAAGGAACTCCTGTTCCCTTTCTGGTGGATCTGGGTGTAATGACCCCGCAGGGGAAGGTGATTGCCGCCAGATATGACAAATTCAGGCAGATAAACCGTTTCCTGGAATTTATCGAGGATGTTCTTCCCGGGCTTCCAAGGGAACGGGAAGTCACGATCATTGATTTCGGCTGCGGCAAATCATATCTGACATTTGCTATGTACCATTATCTGAAAGAGCTGAAGGGCTATGATGTGAAGATCATCGGTCTCGACCTGAAAACAGATGTTATTGATAAATGCAACCATCTGGCAGAAAGCTACGGCTACCAAAAGCTGCACTTTTATCAGGGAGATATTGCAGATTACGAAGGAGTAAGCGCAGTAGATATGGTGGTAACCCTCCATGCCTGCGATACGGCAACTGACTATGCACTGGCAAAAGCTGTGGAATGGGACGCGAAAATAATTCTTTCCGTTCCCTGCTGCCAGCATGAGCTGAACAGGCAGATTTCCAATGAAATGCTCGCGCCCGTGCTGAAATACGGAATCCTGAAGGAGCGTATGGCAGCGCTGATCACCGACGGGATCCGCGCCGAGCTTTTGACGGAACAGGGGTATGATACGCAGATATTGGAATTTATAGATATGGAGCATACTCCCAAGAATCTGCTTATCCGTGCCGTAAAAAACGGCGGGGGACAAAAGAGCGGATCGCTGCGTGAAACCATGGAGGCTCTGCATATACATCCCACTCTTGAAAAACTGCTTGCCGAAAAGCCGCCGGCTCTGCCAGGACAGAAGGGAGTTTAATTTACATGAAGAAAATCCTGAGCAGGATTGCAGTTCTGCTGCTGATTTTTTTACTGGGAGTTACAGGAACTGCATTTTTACTGAACAGCGAGACTACAGACGACCGTTCCGATATGAATAATCCTACTTTGCCGGAAGTCATGGTAGACATTGGCGGAGTAAACGCCAACCGTATGTATGGTTACGTCCAGCCTATGCAGGCGGATTTTACAAGAGACAGCCTGACGCCTCTGGACACTTCAAAGTCTCTGACCTTTGTTATAGAACCCTATGATTCCAAGGTGAACAGTCTTTCCTATGAAATCCGTACTTCAGACGGCAATAAGGTTCTGGAAAACAAAAAGGTTAAAAATCTGGATTCTTCCGGAAGCAATCTGACGGCCTCCGTGGAAATCGGAAGCGACCTGCTTATGAATCAGGAATATTCCATGCAGGTCACGCTGGATACCAACCGTGGAGAGGTTTATTATTACACACGCGTAGTTTCCCGCTCTAATCTGAATACGGAGCATTACATAAAATTTGTAAAAGGCTTTTATGAAAAGTGTATGGACAAATCGACGGCAGATGATCTGGCTGCCTATCTGGAGCCGGACACTGAAAGCTCTACAAATTTTGCCGATATTTCCATTAACTCCACCCTGTCCCAGGTAAGCTGGGGGAACTTAAAGCCTCAGATTTACAGAAGAGGAGTTCCTACGATCAAGGATATTAATGAAACGACGGCCAGCATTTCCATGGAATACCAGATTTCGTCCAGGGATGAGAACGGAAATACGGAGATTTATGATGTGACGGAATTTTACCGGATGCGGTATACGGAATCGCGGATCCGTCTTCTCGACTTTGAACGCTCTGCAAACCAGGTATTCAACCCGGCGCTTCCGGTGGTCAGCAGCGATGGACTGCTTTTGGGGGTACGGGATAAAAACGTATCCTATATGACAAATGAGGATAGTACCGTAGTGGCATTTACCCAGCAGGGGGACTTATGGGCCTATGCGCAGGATGCCGGCAAGATCATTAAGATTTTCAGCTTCCGCAGGGAGGACGACGGGGATTCCCGGGACTCCCGCAATGAGCATGATATTAAGATCATCCGTGTAGAAGAAAACGGAGACGTGGATTTTGTCCTTTATGGCTATATGAACCGGGGGAACCATGAGGGCTACAGCGGCGTCTGCGTTTATCATTACAGCAATGACCAGAATGCAGTGGAAGAAAAAGTATTTATTCCAAGTACAAAATCCTATGAATTTCTGATGGAGGATATGGGAACCCTGTCTTACGTTAACTCAGAGAATCAGCTTTTCCTGCTTATGGCGGAAAAATTGTACCTGATCGATATAAATGAAGGCGTTTACCGGATTCTGGATGAAGGGATCCGTGCAGAGGATTTTGTCGTTTCTGATACAAACGCGCATGCGGCCTGGATGGTACGTGAAGGAGATCAGGCAGGGCAGATCAAGGAGATTGATTTTGACACTCTGGAAACACGCTTCCTGGCGCCGGGAGACAACCAGGAGCTCCGGGTCCTTGGATTTATGAATGAGGATCTGATTTATGGGATCATTATGGACGGGGATATTCTGGTGGATGAAAACGCCCATACGATCGAAGGGATCCATACCATAAGAATTGAAGATTTCTCGGGACAGATTAAAAAAGAATATCATAAAGATAACCTGTATATTACGGATGTGACCATAGGCGAAACGCTGATGGAGTTTGAATTGTCCGCAAAATCCGGCAGTTCTTATACTGTACAGACCAAGGACAATATCATGAACAATAAAAAAGCTTCCGCGAACCGCATTTCCATAGAGCTTGTTTCCTCAACAAGGACAGGAACTCAGGTGCGTCTGGCCTTTGAAGAAGCCCCGGATTCGGACGAGCCGCTGATCATGTCAGCCAAAATGCGCAGTGTGGAGGAAAGAGAAATCGTCCTGGATACCCGGCAGCCGGATGAGGAAATTTACTATGTTTATGCCCACGGCGGTCTGGACAGTACCTTTTTGGATCCGGCAGAGGCAGTCCGGCGTGCCGATGAGAGAGCGGGAGTTGTTTTAAACCGTAAGCAGCAGTATGTATGGGAGCGGGGAAATAAAAAGACAAAGCTTCAGCTCAACATCGAGGATGTTCCGGAAATCATGCGTACAGGCGTCTGGGATATGGAAGAGCTGCAGAAAGGACTGGGCGAGGAGGGAACGATTATCGATCTTTCCGGCTGCACCCTTGACAGCGTCTTATATGAGATCAGCGCCCAGCGGCCGGTTATTGCCAAGACAGGGAATAACTCCAGTGTGGTGATCATAGGCTACGACGAGTATAATACCTGGCTGTATGATCCGGCGACAGGAGAGACAAAGCCGTACGGCATGAATGACAGTACCGAGCTGTTTGAAAAGGCCGGCAATATCTTTATCAGCTATATCGAGACTCTGGAATAGCCTGCTTGCGTTGCCTTATGGCTGTGACCCGGCGCAATGATGTACTGGCGTTTCGAACCAGCGTTTTATCAAATTTTGACAATCTTTTCTTTACATTTTTTTGATTGTCAATTACAATAAAAGGAGTGGAACGAAGAGTGCGGGGATTCGGTCTGAAATGATATCAGAGAGGCAGAACCGAATACCACTCCGGAGTTCTAGATAAGTCTAGACAGGGTTTTTTACAGAAAAACAGGGGGACGGGATATTATGTTAAATGAAAGTATCAAAAAGCTGGTGCAGTACGGAATCGAAACAGGCCTGACGCCGGCATGTGAAAAAATTTATACCACCAATCTTCTTCTGGATGTTTTTAAGGAAGATGAATACAATGAACCGGAAGAAGAATATTCCGATATTGATCTGGAAGAGGTTCTGGCGGATCTTTTGAATGAAGCGGTGAAACGCGGGCTGATCGAAGACAGCATTGTTTACAGGGATCTGTTCGATACAAGGCTTATGAACTGTCTGATGCCGCGTCCTTCACAGGTTCAGAAGGAATTTTGGGACAGGTACGAGAAGAGTCCGGAAGAGGCAACGGATTATTTCTATAAGCTCAGCCAGGACAGCGATTATATCCGCCGCTACCGTGTAAAGAAGGATCAGAAATGGACAGTGGAAAGCGAATACGGTGATATTGATATTACAATCAATCTGTCCAAGCCGGAAAAGGATCCCAAGGCCATTGCGGCAGCTAAGCTGGCCAAATCCAGCAGTTACCCGAAATGTCTTCTTTGTCCGGAAAACGAAGGATACGCAGGGCGCGCCAACCATCCGGCAAGAGAGAACCACAGGATCATCCCCATCACCATCAACGACAGTCCGTGGGGCTTCCAGTATTCTCCCTACGTATATTATAATGAGCATTGTATTGTATTTAACAGCCAGCACACGCCCATGAAGATCGAACGGAACGCTTTTGTGAAGCTGTTTGATTTTGTGAAGTTGTTCCCACATTATTTTCTGGGTTCCAATGCGGATCTGCCCATTGTAGGCGGCTCTATTTTGAGCCATGACCATTTCCAGGGCGGACATTATACATTTGCCATGGCGAAGGCTCCCATTGAGAAGCCGGTTACGATCCCAGGGTACGAGGATGTGGAAGCCGGTATCGTGAAATGGCCGCTTTCTGTACTCCGTATCCGCCATAAAGACGAAAAGCGCCTGATCGATCTGGCGACTCATGTGCTGGAGGTCTGGAGAGGATATACAGACGAGGCTGCATTTATCTTTGCTGAGACAGACGGGGAGCCGCACAATACCATTACCCCCATTGCCCGCAAAAAAGGCGATATTTTTGAACTGGATCTGACTCTCAGAAATAATATTACCACAGAGGAGCATCCGCTGGGCGTTTATCATCCTCATGCGCAGTACCATCACATCAAAAAGGAAAATATCGGTCTGATCGAGGTTATGGGCCTTGCTGTTCTTCCGGCGCGTCTCAAGGAAGAGCTTGAGCTTTTGAGTGAATATATTCTCGAAGGCAAGGACGTTGCTTCCAACGAAAAGATCGAGAAGCACGCGGCATGGGTAGCGGAATTCCTTCCCAAATATGAGACTATCAATGAGGAAAATATTCATGAGATTCTTCAGAAAGAGGTGGGGATCGTATTTACCCACGTTCTGGAGGACGCCGGCGTCTACAAATGCACACCGGAAGGAAGAGAAGCCTTCATGAGATTTATCGAAAAGCTTTAAAACATAAAATTAATATTAACAGCCCTGTACCTGAGAAAGGTTACGGGGCTGTTTTAAACATTTTCCACCTGTGCGGTTGCTGATCCAACAGCACAGGTAGAACATTTTTCAGGAAAATTTTGTATAACATGCAATAAAATGGCCTTCTTATGTATTATATAAGTAGGGGAGTGATAAAAGATTCGTTACTGTTTACACCGCAGGTGTGAACAGTAACAACGGTAACAAAGATTTCACAGAAAAAAAGCCCGGATTTGTTGAAAGATGGGTCGGAATCTTTTATACTGAATATGGTTACAATGATGTGCAGGAAAGAGACGAGGAGTATTTATGAAGAGCGATCATAGAAAAAACAAAGTGAGAAGAACCGGTCTTTGCTGGCTTTTAGCGGTGAGCATGATGCTTACCGGGGTCAGTGCGCAGGCCGCCGCCTTCGGAGCGCCGGGAGAGGCGGGGGATCTTTTCAGCGCGGGAGAAATAAATGACGGGTATGTAGAACAGAATACATCGCTGTTCGGGGCTGAGGCTCTGACAGCAGAGCCTGATGTACAAACTCCGGGAGTTACGGATGTTCAGCTAACGCCAACGCCCGGGGCTGCAGACGGGCAGGTTACGCCCACACCGGGAGAAACTACGGAGCAGCCGATACCGACGCCGTCGGTTACGCCATCCGTTACTCCGTCGGTCACTCCGGGGGAGGTTACGCCGACTCCTGTTCCCGGCGAGGATGGCATTCATCATTTAGGCGATCCTGTGAGGATTTTATTTGCGGATACCACGGGAGCTTCGTACTATGACGAACTTGAGATGCAGACGAAGATCGGGGAATCCATAGTCCTTCCCGATGTTCCGGGAGCTGAGAATAATATAGAATGCGGCTGGAAGCTGGAGAAGGATACCTCTGATGAGGACGCCATCCTTCTGGAAGAGGGCGAGAGCGTAAGCCTTGCTTTAGGGGACGACCTTCTGGATTATATAGTGGGCGGCACTTTGGTGTTTTATGCAGTGCCGGGGATAACGCAGTACACAGTGAATTTTTACAATAATTCCGGTACAGGGATCTTTTCGGGCGGACGGTACAAGGTGGAAAAGGGAACAGAGATCACGATCCCGGATTTCCCCAGCAGCAAGTACGTGAACTTCGGATGGACTGATGTGAAGGGCGGCACAACGGTGAAGTATGAGGCCGGGGACAAATATACGGTAAACGGCGATAAGAACTTTTATATTATCCGATACAGCACCTCCAAGGTTGCCAGGGTATCCTTCGCAAATCCAGGCGGTTCCCAGAATACAGCTTTCCGTTCCCTCACCCAGAACGTAGTTAAGGGCAAGAAGGTGAAGCTTCCGGAGGTCCCGGCGGCTACCGGGTACGTAAACCTGGGCTGGTCTACCAAAAAGAATGCCACAACCGCATCCTATGCGGCAGGAAAGACCGTTACCATCAAGAAAAATGTTACCTTTTATGCAGTGCGCAAAAAGGTGGCCACCTACAGCGTTACTTTTAACAACAACAGCGGGACAAGCACCAGCAAGACTTACAGTTCCCTGAATAAAAAGGTGACGTCAGGCAGCACGATCACGCTTCCGGCGCTTCCCAAGGCGTCCGGCTACCAGAACCTGGGATGGACCACCACCTTAAAAGGAACGACCCCGCTTTATAAAGCAGGCGGCAAATTTAAGATCACAAAGAATATGAAATTTTATACTGTCCGCAAAAAAAGCAAATATTACACGGTTTATTTTTATCTGGGGAACGGTACCTCCAACAGTAAATATAAGGCTCTGCAGATGAAGGTGGAGGAAGGGACCACCATCACGCTTCCGGATGTTCCGGAAAGAGAAGGATACAAGAACGTGGGATGGAGTACAAAGAAAAACGCATCCTCCGTATCTTACTTAAGCGGCGATAAAGTTAAGATCACAAAAAATATAGCCTTTTACGCAGTGCAGAAGGAGCAGGAATCTGTCGTCCTGCACTATAATAACGGAACCGTATATATGACCGAGGCATGTACAAAGGGAGGAACCTATACGCTTCCCGGCGTCAGGAATAAAACAGGCTATACAATGATGGGCTGGTCAACAAAGCCTTACCAGACCGTGGATCCGGACTATGAGGTCGGGGAAACCATAACGGTGAATGATAAGACAGACCTGTATGCGGTAGTCTTTAACCGGGCTGCAGAACCGGATATCAGCGCTTATGAGGTGTCGCAGCCGGATCTGAGGAAGTATAAGCAGGTGATCTTTGTGGGGGATTCCCGCACCAACCGTATGAATAAGACGCTGCTCAACCAGTTTGGCTCCAGCACTATACAGGGCGTTACCTTTATCTGCCGCGAGGGCGGCGGCCTGACATGGCTGCAGTCAGAGGGATATCTGTCGCTGACGGCGGCATTGGGAAACAGCAGCGGGAGCATCCTGGAAAAGCCCACAGCCGTGATCTTTAATCTGGGAGTCAACGATCTGGGCAACCTGAGCAAGTATATCACTTATATGAACAGCCTTGCAGGGGAACTGAAATCAAAGGGATGTAAGCTTTTTTATATGTCCGTAAACCCCGTCAACAATAAAATGATCGAAGCCAGCGGCAAGCCCTCCAGAAAAGAACAGAATCTCCGCAGCTTTAACGAGGGAATCAGGTCAAACCTTTGCAGCGACGGAACCTTTACGTATATTGACACCTATTCCTATCTTATGCAGACAGGATACGGAACCTGCGCAAGTCCCACCGGCGACGACGCGGGATATTCAGACGACGGACTCCACTATACCACAAAAACCTATAAACGGATCTATGATTACTGCCTAGAGCGTGTTTGAAAATTGCTTTCTGCCAGATGTGCGTCACAGTTTGTGGGAGATTTGACACAAATGAGGGAGGCATAGCGGGCTATGTTGACCGAATGCGGGGCAAATATGCCGCAAAGTGGGGCGTACAGATGGCGGGAATGAATTTTCAAACACGCTCTAGGACCATTGCCGGATAAATTTATATAGCGTTGTGTCAGATTACTCCTTGCACAAAGCGATTGAATAGTCTATACTATAAGGCGAAACGGATGTTTGTACATCTGCTTCGCCTTATTCGACTATTATAGAACAGGAAGAGGAATAGATTATGAAGCTTACTACAGTAAAAGAAATTTACAAAGACCGTGAGAGATTTCTGGATAAAGAAGTGACCGTAGGCGGCTGGGTACGCAGCGTCCGGGGTTCCAAGGCGTTCGGCTTTATTGTACTGCATGACGGTTCCTTTTTTGAGACCCTGCAGATCGTATACCATGACACAATGGAAAATTTTGCGGAGATCAGCAAATTAAACGTAGGCGCCGCCATCATCGTCAAAGGGACGCTGGTAGCCACTCCCCAGGCGAAACAGCCCTTTGAGATCCAGGCTTCTGAGGTTACCGTAGAGGGCGCTTCCGCACCGGATTATCCGTTACAGAAGAAACGTCATACTCTGGAGTATTTAAGAACCATGACTCATTTGCGTCCCAGGACAAACACCTTCCAGGCCGTTTTCCGCGTACGTTCCCTCTGCGCCTATGCTATTCATAAGTTTTTCCAGGAGAGAGGATTTGTGTATGTACACACCCCGCTGATCACCGGAAGCGACTGCGAGGGCGCCGGCGAAATGTTCCAGGTAACAACTCTGGATATGAAAAATCCGCCTCTTACAGAAGAGGGCGAGGTCAACTATGCTCAGGACTTCTTCGGCAAAGAAACCAACCTGACGGTAAGCGGCCAGTTAAATGCGGAAACCTATGCCCAGGCGTTCCGTGACGTTTATACCTTCGGACCTACCTTCCGTGCAGAAAATTCCAATACCACCCGCCATGCGGCGGAATTCTGGATGATCGAGCCGGAATGTGCGTTTGCAGACCTGAACGACAACATGGATCTTGCGGAGGCCATGCTGAAATATATTATCCGCTATGTTCTGGAGAATGCGCCGGAAGAAATGAATTTCTTTAATTCCTTTGTGGATAAAGGGCTGCTGGACCGTCTGAACCATGTGGTAAATTCTGAGTTCGGACATGTAACCTACACGGAGGCCATTGAACTTCTTGAGAAGAACAACGACAAATTTGACTATAAGGTATTCTGGGGATGCGACCTGCAGACAGAGCATGAACGCTACCTGACAGAGGAGATTTTCAAGAAACCGGTCTTTGTCACCGATTATCCCAAGGAGATCAAGGCATTTTATATGAAGCTGAATGATGACAACAGGACGGTAGCGGCTATGGACTGCCTTGTTCCGGGAATCGGGGAGATCATCGGCGGAAGCCAGAGAGAGGACGACTACGATAAGCTGAAAGCCCGTATGGACGAGCTTGGACTGAAGGAAGAGGACTATGGATTCTATATGGATCTGCGTAAATACGGCTCCACCCGTCATTCAGGCTTCGGACTTGGCTTTGAGCGCTGCGTCATGTATCTGACAGGTATGGGCAATATCCGCGACGTTATTCCATTCCCCAGAACTGTGAAGAACTGTGATTTATAAAAAAGTCATCTTTACTGCATTACAACAGGTATTGCAGACATTTATATGTTGTTAGCCCATAGCCTTGCAGCCAGTGCAGGGCCTGGGTGTAAACAGTAACCGTAAGGATACTGTACAGATCAGTAAGTATTGGAGGTATTTATGAGATTTATCCATCTTGCAGATGTGCATCTGGGAGCGGTTCCGGACAGGGGATATCCCTGGAGCAGCGAGCGGGAGGAGGAAATCTGGGAATCTTTCCGCCGGGTAATTGCGGCCATCCGCAAGAATCCGGTGGATTTCTTATTTATAGCAGGGGACCTGTTCCACCGTCAGCCCCTCCTTAGGGAACTGCGGGAGGTCAATTACCTGTTTTCCCAGATTCCGGCAACGAGAGTCTTTCTGATCGCCGGAAACCATGATTATATGAAAGAGGACTCTTTTTACCGGAACTTCCCGTGGGAGCCTAATGTAACTTTTTTTCAGGAAGAAAAAATAACCTGTGTGCATGTGAAAGAAGCAAATGTGTTTGTTTACGGCATGAGCTACCAGCATCAGGAGATTAAGGAGCCTCTCTATGATTCCGTAAGGCCCGGGAAGGAGGCGGGATGCCACATTCTGCTGGCCCACGGCGGAGACGAAAACCACATCCCCATAAATATGCGCGCGGTTTTCGCCGCAGGCTTTGATTATGTGGCTCTGGGACATATCCATAAACCACAGGTGCTTCAGCGTGACAGAATGGCCTACGCAGGCGCTCTGGAGCCCATCGACCGCAATGATATGGGAGAGCATGGGTATATAGAAGGAAGATACGAAAACGGGCGCGTAAAGACCACATTTGTGCCTTTTTCCTGCCGTACCTACCAGCAGCTTGTGCTGCCTCTCCGGGAGGATTCCACACAGTTTTCTGTGGAAGAAATGATGAAAATGGATATTATGAAGAGAGGCGGCAAGAATATTTACCGGGTAGTCTTAAAAGGCTTCCGTTCGCCGGAGCTTCTGATTTTTCCAGAAAAGCTTAAGGCGCTTGGAAATATCATTGAGGTTATGGACGAGTCACGTCCTGCCTTTGATCTGGAAGCGCTTGCGAAACGCTACAGCGGCACCCTGATCGGAGATTATATCGACTATTTTCTTTCGAGAGAACGCACCATGGTGGAGGAAAAGGCTCTCTATTACGGCCTGCAGGCGCTTCTTGAAACCGGGATTACAACAATTGTAAGGAAAGAACAATGATCATAAAACGTTTGGCAATCAAAAATTTTGGTAAAATTCATAATAAAACACTGGAATTTTCTCAGGGTATAAATGTTCTTTACGGGGAGAATGAAAGCGGTAAGTCCACGGTCCATACGTTTTTGAAAAGTATGCTCTACGGTATCCGCAGACAACGGGGCAAAGCTGCCAAAAACGATACCTATACCACCTACGAGCCATGGGAAAACCCCGCAAGCTACGGCGGGACACTGTGGTTTGAAAACGGCGGGAAGAATTTCCGCCTTACCCGGAATTTCCACAAAACAAATCAGAGCAGCGAGCTTCTCTGTGAGGACGACGGTGAGCTCCTGGATGTGGAAAAGGGAGATCTGGACGTAGTTCTGGGAGGAGTCAGCGAGGCGGTATTCGAAAATACGGTTTCCGTGGCACAGTTAAAAAGCGTTACCGGGCAGGGGCTTGTACGGGAGCTGCAGAATTATATGGCAAGCTATCAGGGCACAGGGGACAGTTCTGTGGATCTGGGACGAACGATGCAGCTTCTGAAAATGTCCCGTAAAGGCTATCAGGTACAGGCAGACCGCTGCAAGAAGGATACGGAGAAGGAACAGGAAAAGCTTGCCGTAAACATCGATTATCTCCGTCAGGAAATGGACGAACTGTGGGAAAAGAAATCCCAGATCTCTGTTCATGAAGAGGCTTTGCAGACAGTTGGGGAGGACAACGGAGAAGCGGTTCTTGATGAACGTATCTATAAGATCCAGAGGGAAAAGGGGCTTCTGTCCGGAGCGATGGCCATAACGGCAGTTTTGGCTGTCCTTGCAGTGGTGATGCTCCGCAGGCTGGTTCCGGGGCTTTGGGTTTTGCAGCTTCTTGCCGGGATCGCAGGCGCCGCTCTGTTCGCAGGCGAGGGAATCTCCCAGAAAAGGCTGTCCGAAGAATTAAGCAGACGCAAAAGAATGAAGAACCGATGGCTCCAGAAACAGGAAAAACTGAAATGGAACCGGGAAAGCCTGGAAGAATCCTGGAAAGAAAAGGAAACGGCGTTGTCCAACCTGCAGGCGGAATACCGGGAGGTGGAGGAACGCGCCTATCTTCCGCTGATGGAGGAGACAGAGATAGAGGCAATCAATCTGGCGATGAAAACCATCGAGAAGCTTTCCGGAAATATCCACAACCAGCTTGGGGGACGTCTCCGCAGGCGTACCTCGCAGATTTTAAGTGAGATTACGGGAGGCAAATACCGTGAGGTACTGATGGACAAGGACCTCCATATGACCGTAAACACAGAGGAACGCACTGTCCCCCTGGAAAGTCTGAGCAGGGGAACCCTGGAACAGATCTACTTTGCCCTTCGGATGGCGGCAGGAGAGCTGCTTTGCGGGGAAGAGCGCTTTCCGGTGATACTGGACGATGTTTTCGGAATGTATGATGAAGAGCGCCTTGGGGCGGTCCTTCGGTGGCTGCACGGGGAAAACCGCCAGGTCATTATCAGCACCTGCCATAAGAGGGAGATGGAGATTCTCGAAAAAGAAGGGATCCCTTATCAGAAAATCCTTCTGTAGGGCGGCTGGCCGGCAGAAGGAATATCTCATATATCAGGAAGGTACTCCATTTTGTCCCGAAGTGTACAACACGCTCTAATAATATAGATAAAAAGCATTTTTGTTATAGACAGATTTATAAGGAGTTGTTATGAAAGATAAACTGAGAGTTGTAATGACGGTCCTTCTGACCGCCGCGCTGGTTTTGATGGTGGGAGGCTTCTGGTTTTTTGTGGCAAAGCAGGCGGAAACAGAAATGGCTCAGGAGGAAGCCTCTGCCATAGAGGCGATGTATATAGAATACGGAGGCAGGGGCGATAAATATGTTTTTGTGCAGCAGGGAACGGATCTGCTTTTTTATGGGGAGATCCCTTCCGGCCAGCTTTATGACGAGTCTGACAGGAAGCTTTCGGAGGATAAGCTTGTTACCGGAGATATCCTGAAAATCTACGGCGACGGGATCATGACAAAATCCTATCCCGGGCAGTATCCCGGCATCACCAGAATGAAACGTATCCACATGGGCTATCCGGAGGATGCAGAGCAGTACGATGAGCTTCTGGAAGGACTTACCGGAAAAACGCTCTACTCAAAAGAAGAAGGAATTATGAAACCAGATATGGAATGATTTGCTGATATGCGTCTTCTATAGGCGGTGAGTAACAGATTAAGATCAGCAGAGGGAAAAACAGCCGTGAAATACACGAGAAAGAGTATTCCACGGCTGATATTTTATCCTGTTTCCATGTCTGGCATATACAGGCAGAGTTCTCTGAATATTAAATTTCCGTATGATTTTCATACTGTGACATATATTCCTTCACGCAGCGCTTGATCCTGTCTACCGGGTTGAGCAGGTGGCTGACTGACAGATCGTGGTTCAGCGTATCGATGATCAAAGCGATATATTTGCTCATATCGCAGGAAATATAATAGCTTTTCTGAAGAAGCTCCGGAGTCTGATATACCAGATTGGTAGTAAGGAGCTTGTCAAATACGCCGTTTTTATGCGCCTCGTCAAATTTCTGCAGCCCGTCGGTAAACAGGCCGAAGGTAGAACAGATATAAATTCTGCCGGCGTCTCTCTGCTTCAGAAGAGACGCGATCTCCAGTACCGTATCGCCGGAGGAGATCATATCATCCACCAGGATCATATCCTTGCCTTCAAGCTTAGGGCCAAGGAACTCATAAGCCGCAAGGGGATGACGTCCGTTTATAAATTTGGAGTAATCCAGACGCTTATAGTACATACCCATATCCACTCCGAGAATATTGGCAAGATAAATGGCGCGTCCCATACTGCCCTCGTCCGGACTGATGATCATAAAATGCTCATTGTCAATATGGAGCCCCTTTTCATGGTGGAGAAGCGCTTTGATAAACTGATAAGCCGGCTGCACCGTTTCAAACCCATGGAGGGGCGTTGCATTCTGTACGCGGGCGTCATGGGCGTCAAAGGTGATGATATTTTCCACACCCATGTTGGTCAGCTCCTGTAAAGCGGTGGCACAGTCCAGAGATTCTCTTCCGATACGTTTGCTCTGGCGGCTTTCATAAAGATATGGCATGATAACGTTTACGCGGCGTGCTTTGCCGCCGATAGCCCCGATCACGCGCTTCAGATCCTGAAAATGGTCGTCCGGCGACATCAGGTTCGTAAAGCCGCTGATGCGGTAGGTCATGCTGTAATTGCAGACATCCAGCATTATATAGATATCATCTCCGCGGACTGATTCCGAGATGACGGCCTTTCCCTCGCCGGAACCGAAACGCGGAGTCTGTGCTTTGATTTTGTAGGAATCTCTCTGGTAACCTTCAAATGCGTAAGAATCCATGGCCTGATGGGTGCGTTCGCTGCGCCATTGAACCAGCCATTCGTCAACCTTTTGGCCTAATTCCCCACAGCTTTCCAACGGAATCAACCCCAGCCTTCCCACAGGAAGTGTTGCTAAATCTTTCGTATTTAACTGTGCCATTTTCTATTTTCCTCCTAAAAATATTTTCTGTATGCGGATGTCCTTCCCGATAAGCTTTACCATCTGGTAATTGCTGGCAATACGGGAAAAGGTACGTTCGGAATAGGTTTCCGAAAAGCTCTCCAGCTCCAGGTTTGTAGAAATAACGGTGGATTTATGCCGCATGATCCGTTCATTGATACATAAAAACAACTGGGAAGAGACAAAACTATTGGTTAACTCCGTTCCCAGGTCATCAATGATCAAAAGATCACAGTCAAAAATCAAATCCTCACCGTAAGCTGTATCTGCGTTTCTGGAAAACGCAGACTGTGCCAGCATGTCAAATAAATCAAAAGCAGAAAAATATAATACGCAGTGCGCGGTGTCCAGAAGCTCCTTTGCAATACAGTGGGAAAGAAAGGTTTTGCCCACGCCGGTATTGCCGTACAGAAAAAGATTCTGAAACCGTCTGTCAAATTCCTCCACAAAGCTTTTAGCCGTGTGGTAAGCACGCCTGGCCGTCTCTAAAGCGGACAGACCGGTAGCTTCGTTTTTTATTGTATCAGAATAGTAATCAAATGAAAAGTGGTCAAAGTTCTCTTTTTTAATAATTTCTTTCAAATTAGACTGTGTATAGAGCAATTCAAGCTCCGCTTTCTTAAAGCAGATGCATTTCCTGCTCCCGATATATCCGGTATCCTGGCATTTAGGGCAGGTATAGGAAAGTTCCAGGTAATCCGCAGGGTAACCGTTGCTTAAAAGGAGGGCGGTGCGCTCCTCCCCGAGAAGGGCGATGGCGGCTTTCAGGTCAGCAGTGCCGGAGGCGGCGCCGTTCAGAAGGGAACGGGCCTTCCGGGCGCTCAGGGAGGCGACCTCCTGGTCGATTTCCCTGAGACGGGGAAGGCGGGCATATGCCTCTGCCCGCCGTTCTTCCAGATTGCGGCGGTTTTCTGTCTGCCTGCGGTGATATTCTCTCATAATGGTATCGTACTGAAAATTCTGTAAAGGCACGGTATTCACCTCTGTAATCGCCTATTGGTTAAGCAGGCGCTTTTCATATTCGTCAAAATTGTATTCCCTCTGCTGAAAATTGTTAAAACGGTTGGGCGCAGAGGAGGACGGGCGGGCAGGAGCTTTGGAAGCCTTGCGCTTTTTGTGCTCCGCGTCAAGGGCCTTAACGTCATCCATATTGTGGACCTCTTTTTTCTTCCAGCCGCTGAGGATCTTGTCAGTATACTGGAAGCTGGGCTGGCCTGTCTGAAGGACGGTACGGCTGCATGCCTCCTGGATCAGATCCATCGTAAAGCCGTAGGTTTTCAGCCAGGTATCCATCATGGCGATCTCCGTATCCACCGGATTGCGTCCTGTAATGCCAAGGGCCTTTAATATGGTAAAATAATCCTTTGCATAGCGGGAATTGGAGTCTTTCGCCATTGAAACGGTCCTGATGCCTTCCTCGGCCCATGCCAGGGCAACCGTTTCGATGTAGCGGATGCTTTTATGGTTACGGCTGACACAGTATTCGATCAGATATTCGATCAGGTCGGCCGACATTTTCAGCTCGTCGTAAAAAAACAGGATCTTCTGCATTTCCGTAGGCGTCAGAGTCTTCCCCAGATATTGCTCGGCAATATACAGAAGCTGGATGATATCCTCGTTCTGCTTCAGCTCCCTGATCCTGTCGGGAGTGAGAGAAGATGCCTTCGGCAAAGGTTTGGAACCCGCCCGGGCAGAAGCTGCCACGGGAGCGGCGGGCTCTGCCGACGCCTGGATTTCCTTCGGGCGGGCAGGAGTCTGAGACTGCGTATTCTGCCCGGAGGACTCCGTTTCCCGGGAGCTGCCGGAAGGTGAATGGAGTACGATACCGCACAGCTTCTTATCAGGCGTATACTGCAGGGTAAGAAGTCCCGCCTTGTCCCAGTATTTCAGCGCCCGCAGGACGTCCTTCTCCGTGCAGAGAAGGCGGTCCGCCATTTGTTCCAGGGCAAAAGAAACCGGGGCGTTGGAGAGAGTACGCAAAAGGTATACATAGACCTTGACAAATTCTCCGTTGGCCTCCGGCATATAATTGTCGATAAAGGTATTGGACAGAACCGTGACCTCCGGACGGGAGGGATTCTGTAAAGTAATCATACTCATGAAGCACCGCTCACTTTCTAAGTGTAAAAAAATGTTGCTGTTCAAACACACTATAATAACGTATAACGCAAAAAAATGTCTGGCGGGGTATGGACGCCCGCCTAGAGCGTGTTTGAAAATTGCTTTCTGCAAGATGTATTCCACAATTTGTGGGATATTTGGTTCAAATAAGGGAGGCGTAGCGGGCTACGCTGACCGAATTTGGGACAAATAGACCGCAAAGTGGGGGATGCAGATTGCGGGAATGAATTTTCAAACACGCTCTAGAATAATAGGATTATAGCACAAGATTTTTGAAATGAGAATAGAGAATTTTTTGCGGAAAAGAAATCCACATGCGGGTGGATATGCGGAATAAGGTGGAAAAGATTTCCCCACAGTTATAAAATTCATCCACATTCAAAATGTGGATAATGTGGATAATGTGCAAAGCCGCCGTTTCCGTAAATTATGGGAAACCACGAAAAACGGGAATTATGTAAGAAAAGAAAGAATAATGTGTAAAAGTGCCGCCGAATTATGTCAAGTGGATAATGCACAAAGAAATCCACATGCCATACACAGTGAAAATGTGTATAACCATGTGGATAATGTGGATAACTTTACCGCAAAGGGGAATGTAAATGTCCGATTTACAAAAAGACGGCGGCTGCTTCGTACTTTTGCAGCCGCCGTCTGTGTTTATCTGCCCAGCAGATGTTCTCCGATATTTACTACGTCGCCTGCTCCCATGGTAATGAGCAGGTCGCCCTGCGTACAGTTTTCAAGCAGGAAATTTTCTATTTCGTCAAAGGTCGGGAAATATTCGCAGGGAGTTCCCGACTCCTGAATCAGCTTTTGGAGATCTTCTGAGGAAATTCCAAGATCATCCGTTTCTCTTGCCGCATAAATGTCTGCAAGGACAACATGATCCGCAAGGCTTAAGGCACGGGCGAATTCCGGCAGGAGCGCCTTGGTCCTGGTGTAGGTGTGAGGCTGGAATACACACCAGGTCGTCTTATGTGGATAATTTTTGGCGGCATGCAGGGTTGCCTCGATCTCAGTGGGATGATGGGCATAGTCGTCAATGACCGTCACCCCTGCGACTGTGCCTTTTAACTGGAAACGGCGGTCCGTTCCCGTAAATTCAGACAGGCCTTTGCCGATAGTCTCTTCAGACAGTCCCAGAAGCATACCGGCGGCAATGGCGGAAAGAGCGTTGGACACATTGTGGATGCCGGGTACCTTCAGGCGATAAGTTCCCACATTCTCGCCGTTCTTCAGCGCGGTAAAGGATGCGCGGCCAAGCTCGTCATAGGTGATATCGCAGGCAGTGTAATCTGCCGGATGCTCCAGCCCGTAGGTGATGACCTGACAGGGCAGCCCGCGGATAACGGATTCATATTCCGGCGTATCCGCATTGATGATCAGCGTGCCGTCCGCAGGAAGGAGCTGGGCAAATTTACGGAAAGAGCGCCGGATATCATCAATATCTTTGAAAAAATCCAGATGATCCGCATCCATGTTCAGGATAATGCTGATCTTGGGGAAGAAGCTTAAAAAGCTGTTGGTATATTCACACGCCTCCGTAAGGAATGTCTCAGACTGTCCTACACGGATATTTCCCTTAATGGCGGGAAGGATGCCGCCTACGCTGATGGTAGGGTCGCAATCTCCTGCCAGGAGGATATGGGAAAGCATGGATGTTGTGGTCGTTTTCCCGTGAGTGCCGGAAACGGCGATGGCAGTATCATAATTGCGCATGATCTGTCCGAGAAGCTGCGCGCGGGTAAGCATCGGAAGGTTTTTGGAAACCGCACAGGCAAATTCCGGATTATCCGGGTGAATGGCCGCCGTATAGACAACCACCTCAACAGAATCCTCAATGTTAGATGCGCGCTGTCCGTAAAAAATCTTAGCCCCTCTTTCCTCAAGGGTTCTGGTGAGAGGGCTTTCCTTTGCGTCCGAACCGGAAACAGTAAAATTTTCTTCCAGAAGGATCTCGGCAAGGCCGCTCATGCTGATTCCGCCGATACCGATAAAGTGGATATGCTGCGGTTTATGAAAGTCTATCTGATACATATTGAAGTCTCCTTAATATTTAATTTCGCTTTTGGGGTATTAGAATATCATGGCCTTTTAGCGTTTTGACCTTGATTTATTATACCTCCAATGGAAAAAAATGAAAAGAGCGAATTCTCGCGTAAGGAGCCTTAATAAGATTCCGTTTGTATGGGCGGGAAAAATGTCGAAAATTCTGGAAGATAGGGTCAACTTGACGGAAATGATAATAATATTTATAAAAAAACTAGGCAATACTTATAAAAAAAATAATTTACAGACAAAATAATTGTAAAAAATGTTCACTAATTAAGTAAAGTATGGTATAATATCAGGAAAATACAAATCATAACATACAAGAGGTGATTGCATGATTAAGAAAGAAATGATTGCTATGCTTCTGGCCGGAGGCCAGGGCAGCAGACTAGGGGTTCTCACAGAAAAAGTTGCAAAACCGGCAGTCGCTTTCGGGGGAAAATACCGTATTATTGATTTCCCCTTAAGTAATTGCATCAATTCGGGTATTGATACAGTTGGCGTATTGACACAGTACCAGCCGCTGCGGCTGAACACGCATATCGGTATCGGCATCCCGTGGGATCTGGACAGAAATGAAGGCGGCGTAACCGTATTACCTCCATATGAAAAGAGTACGAACAGCGAGTGGTACACAGGAACCGCAAACGCCATTTACCAGAATCTGGATTATATGCAGCAGTATAATCCGGATTATGTTCTTATTTTGTCCGGCGACCATATTTACAAGATGGACTATGAAGTAATGCTGGATTTCCACAAGGCAAACAAGGCAGATATCACGATTGCATGTATGCCTGTTCCCATTGAAGAGGCCAGCCGTTTCGGCATTATGGTAACAGATGAGACAGGCCGCATTACGGAGTTTGAAGAGAAGCCTGAGAAGCCAAGCAGTAATCTGGCCTCTATGGGCATCTATATCTTTAGCTGGAATATCCTCAAGGAGGCGCTGATCGCGCTGAAAGACCAGAGCAGCCTGGATTTCGGCAAGCATATTCTTCCTTATTGTAAAGATAAAGGACAGAATCTGTTTGCTTATGAATATAACGGATATTGGAAAGACGTAGGAACTCTTGGCTCTTACTGGGAAGCCAATATGGAACTTATCGATATTATCCCGGAATTTAATCTCTATGAGGAATTCTGGAAGATTTACACCAAAGGAGACATCATTCCGCCTCAGTATGTTTCTGCCGACGCTGTGATCGACAGATGCCTTATCGGAGAAGGCGCAGAGATTTACGGTGAAGTACGTAACTCGGTGATCGGACCGAATGTCATTATCGGCAAGGGCAGCGTTGTCCGCGATTCTATCATTATGCGCAATTCTACAGTAGGAGAGGGCGTAACCATGGATAAGGCGATCATCGCGGAGGATGTTGTGATCGGCAATAATGTAGTTATCGGCTGCGGCGAGGAAGCGCCCAATGTTCTCAAGCCGTCGGTTTACGCTTTCGGTCTTGCGACCATCGGAGAGCGCAGCGTCATTCCGGATAACGTAAAGATTGGTAAAAACACAGCCATTTCCGGCGTAACCACAGCGGCAGACTATCCTGACGGTATTCTGGAAAGCGGACAAGTAATTTCAGCAAAGGATGGTGAGGAAGCATGAGAGCGATCGGTATTATTTTAGCAGGCGGCAACAACAACCGTATGAGAGAATTGTCCAATAAGCGGGCAATCGCGGCAATGCCAATTGGCGGAAGCTACAGAAGCATTGATTTTGCACTGAGCAATATGGCAAATTCCCATATCCAGAAGGTTGCTGTTCTGACACAGTACAATGCACGTTCCCTGAACGAGCATCTGAGTTCCTCTAAATGGTGGGATTTCGGAAGGAAGCAGGGCGGCCTTTATGTGTTTACCCCGACCATTACAAAAGAAAACAGTCTCTGGTACCAGGGAACGGCGGACGCCATTTATCAGAACCTGACCTTTTTGAAAAACAGCCATGAACCTTATGTGGTGATCGCATCCGGCGACGGCATTTATAAGATGGATTACAACAAGGTACTGGAATATCACATTGCAAAGCGTGCAGACATTACAGTTGTATGTACAACCTGCAGGGATCAGAGTGAGGTGGAACGTTTCGGCGTCGTCCGTATGAATGACGACGGCAGGATCGAAGAATTTGAAGAGAAGCCGGTTGTTTCTTCTTATAATACGATATCCACAGGCATTTATGTCATTCGAAGAAGACAGCTTATCGAACTGATCGAGAAAGCAGCTTCAGAAGGCAGAAAGGATTTTGTAAATGATATTCTGATCCGTTATAAGAATCTGAAAAGAATTTATGGCTATAAAATGGACTCCTATTGGAGCAATATTTCTACCGCAGAGGCGTATTACAGAACCAATATGGCGTTTCTGGAGCCGGAAATCCGCAATTATTTCTTCAAACAGGAGCCGGCTATTAAGACGAAGATCGATGATCTTCCGCCGGCTAAATATAATCCCGGCGCAGTTGTTAAAAACAGCCTCATTTCCAGCGGATGCATTATTAACGGAACGGTTGAAAATTCCGTGCTGTTCAAGGATGTATTTGTGGGCAATAATTGTGTGATCAAGAATTCTGTCATTCTCAATAATGTATATCTGGGGGATAACACGCATATTGAGAATTGTGTTGTGGAGAGCAGGGATACGATCAGGGCAAATTCTTATTACTGCGGCGAAGGAGAAGTCAAAATCGTCGTGGAGAAAAATGAGCGATACGTATTATAATTTTTTTATCATATGATACCACGGTTAAAAGACTGTATCATAATATACGTGTGCAAAAGGAAAGGGGCAAGCAAAGATGAATATTACAGATGTACGTGTGAGGAAGGTTACGAAAGAGGGGAAAATGAAGGCGGTTGTCTCCATTACCATTGATGATGAATTCGTAGTGCATGATATTAAGGTGATCGAGGGCGAAAAGGGCCTGTTTATCGCAATGCCCAGCCGTAAGGCTACGGACGGCGAATACCGGGACATTGCGCATCCCATCAATTCGGCTACACGGGACAGGATTCAGAGTATCATCCTTGGCAGGTATCAGGAGGTTATGGCAGAAGAAGCGGAGGAAACAGAAGAAGCTCTTGAGGCTTAAATTGTCCGGCTAATGTCGATACATCTGTGCAAGAGAGCTTGCACATCTGCATATCCGCAGCCCGGGACTTTCATAAATAAAATCCTTTCGTTGCCAGAGGCGGAAAACCACTGCCTTCAGGCGGCGGGATGAGCCTTATTAATAAATACAGTACTTACTCATACAGGGGACAGGATCCTGAGCGGCGCTTATCACAAGCGCCGCTTTTGTTATTGTTCACACCTGCGGCGCAAACAGTACTCGCTTTTCCATTACCTGTAAGTTCTGAAAAAGATGAATACGCGCAAGCACCTTAAATTATGGGAAATGCTGCGCTGCATTCAGGTTCCGGGGTGGTAATTACAACCAATTATTACATAAATATTACAAAATTCAAATAAAAATGTTGATTTTATTTGAAAATGTGTTATACTTTACCTACAGTAAACAGAAGTACGGGACAAAACAGGCATATCAGATGTGAAATGACTCTCGTTTTTATAGACGATGAGTAACTTAAAGGATGCTCCTGAATTTGTAGCCGTAAAAAACTGGAGGAATTTATGAAGAATAAAAGAATCTTATCTTTGTTGCTTGCCGGGCTCCTGACATTTTCTATGGCAGGAACTGTAACTGCTTCAACAGAAGATGAAATCGCATATATGCAGGAGCAGAAACAGGCGGCAGAGTCCGGGCTTGCCCAGGCTCAGGCAAACATCAGCAGCCTGGAAAGCAAAAAACAGGAACTGGAAAACTACCTTGCTGAACTGAACGCCCAGTATGACGAGCTTACAAACAGCGTTGCGCAGCTTAGTATTGAGGCGGCGCAGAAAGAGGATGAACTGAAGCAAATCCAAAAGGATCTGAAAAAAGCCCGTAAAGCTGCCAAAAAGCAGTATGAAGCTATGAAGATCCGTATTGCTTATATGTATGAGAACGGCGGAAGCACCATGCTTGAGCTTTTGCTGTCCTCTGAAAGCTTTGCTGAATTTTTGAATCAGGCGGAGGCAGTCTCCCAGATATCAAAATATGACAGGGATATGCTGAAAAAGTATGAGGAGATCCGTAAAAGCATTGTAGAGCAGGAGCAAAAAGCGGAAGAGGAATCTGCCTCCATCAATAGCCTGCTCAGCGAACGGGCTGCTAAGCAGCAGGAGGTGCAGTCCATGGCGGCAAGCACCAGCGACAGCATTTACGCTTACATAGCCGAAATCAGCGCAAGCGAAGCGGAGGCAAGCGCTTTGACAGCTCAGATCAGTAATGCGGATAACAGTATTTCCGCTCTGATACAGCAGGCAGAGGCGGAAAAAGCGGCGGCAGAAGCAGCCGCAGCACAAGAGGCAGCCGCGGCACAGGAGGCAGAAGAAAACAGCGGCTATGACGACTATGATCCTGATACAGATACTACGGAATCATCCAGCAGCTCCACAAGCAGTACGATCATTGTGGAGGAAGAGGATGAGGAAGATTCCTACGGAAACTCTGAGGAATACGAAGATTCCGGGGAATACGCAAGTTCTGAGGAAAACATGGACAGTAGCGGGGAAAGCTATGAAGAAACGGATACGTCTGAAAGCTCAGGAGAAAGCAGTTCAGGCTCCGGCCAGGGAACTTATCTTGGGAATTTTACACTGACTGCCTATTGCAATTGCGCACAGTGCTGCGGAACAGCCGGAAATGCCACGGCCAGCGGAACCATGCCGACAGCGGGACGTACAGTGGCCATGGCGGGAGTTCCGTTCGGGACACAGCTTCTGATCAATGGAAACGTCTATACGGTTGAGGATCTTGGCACTCCGTACGGCCATGTGGATATCTACTGCGGAAGCCATGAGGAAGCGTTAAGCTTTGGCCTGCAGTATGCGGACGTGTATCAGTTGAATTAAATTTTGGTATCATCGTAAATTCGTGTAGGAATCTTTAAAAATGCCCGGAAGCGCAGCATGAGATAAGCTGCGTTTCCGGGCATTATTGAACATTTTTCTTACAGATAGGGTGTGCCGGGGATTTCCGGATAGCTGCCCATGGCGATCAAAAGCTCCAGGCCGATCTGGCGGGCTTCCAGAACAGCTTCTTTGACAGCGCTGGCATCTCCGGAGATGGCAAGGATGACCTCATTGGAATGGCTGGTTCCAATGGATGGGGTCATATAACGGATAATTTTTACTGACGACGCTTTTACCGCGGTATCTGCCATCACAAGGCCGATAGCGGCTGGAGAGCCTGCCATAAATCCAAAGGCCTCGCCCGGCGAGGCCTGAAATGCTTTCTGAAGCGCAGGACCCGCGTTGGCGGAATAGGCAAATTCCAGATGGCCGGACTGGCTGATATACAGCTCTCCGGCATATTTATCTGTCAGTTCCAGAGAAAGCTGCACAGCGTGGCGGACGTCTGACACGTCGTTACCGCCAAGAACGATATAATTGCCGTGGCCTCCCCACCCTTTGGTATCTCTTGGAAGCTCAATGGACAAAACCTCTGTGTTCGTTGCTTTTACCGCGTCATCAACGGCTGTAATCTGTCCGGCGGCTCCTGTCCGGGAACTGAAAAGACCAAGGGTGCGGTATTTATCTCCAATATTCATTTCGTGTAAAAGAGTTTCATCCACACCGGAAATTACCAGTCCGATGGTGTCTAAAACAGCGGTTCCCACAAATTCTGTCCGGGAACAATGAGTGCTTATGCTGTGAACGTCCATACAAATTTCTCCTATAATTAATACTAAATGTGAGATGATTCCCAGTTTGTGGAAATGAATTTTCAAACACGCTCTAAGACTCTTGAGAGGGTTCCGAATTAATTTCCGGGTAAATCCGGAACCAAATAAACCGGGTACATCTGAAAACAGTATAGCATTAATGGACGTTTTTAGAAAGCATTTTATGAAGAGATGATTAATCTCTGAATAGCGCTCGCACTCTGAATGGCGGGTATTTGCTTAAACCTTAGATTATTCGCTTTTGTAAAAGGCTTCTATTGCTTTTGTGAAAAAATCAGAAGCACCTGTACCATATTTTTCGTCTATCATCGGCTTGATTTTTTCGTTTCGGTAGTATTGTGCATATGCCAGCATAAGCCCTTCTTCGCTTTTTATCTGTGTAAGCTGCTTCATAACAAAACCAAATTCTCCAACTACCTCCCTGATTTCAAAAGAATTTATATCGCACGCTCTCTTTGCGATTAGCTTTTGCAAAATCGCTTCCATGCGTTTGTTATAACTTTCAGCTGCTTTTTTACTAATAGGTTTGTTGGCGATTGATAGAAAATGGTCTTTTCCGCCATACCATTCAACAACCTTTGCATAGCTTTTCTGCATTTCTTCTCTGGACATTACCTGCATATAATGTTCCTTCCATTGGTCAATACTTCCAAATTCTTTAATTGAAAGTTCTTTCATATTTTCCGGCATATGTTCCAACATAGTCTGAAACATTTCTTCAATTTCTGTTCTGCTGAAAACTGCAAAATCCACTTTATTATCTCCTTTCAAAATCCTGTCAATGCTGTCAATCAAACGCTCCATGCGTTCTTTCTTTGCCACCAGCATTTTCCTCTGCATTTGCAAAATCTGGTTTCTCTCAAGCGCCGGATTTTCCATAACAGCTTTGATTTCCTTTAAAGGAATATCAAATTCACGGAAAAATAGAATTGACTGTAATGTTTCCAATGCCTTATCGTCATAAAGCCGGTATCCCGCTTCACTTTTATCTGTCGGCTTTAACAGCCCGATTTCATCATAATAGTGGAGCGTGCGTACGCTGATACCTGTTAAATCTGATATTTCTTTTACCGTCCTCATAGCTGCCTGCCTCCTGCTCTTGTTCAAGACTCACTTTAATCTATGACGCTCCGTGAGGGTCAATAGGTAATTTCAATTTTTTTGAGTATATCATGTTTCGGGATATACTGGAAGAAGCGTGGCGGAGACTGTGTAGCTTCCCCTGTACATTGGCAAAATATCTTCCTTATCCTTGCTGATTTCGCCGGACGGGAGTATAATACCCTTGTCTGAAAGTACGTTTTTTATGTCGTCATCCTATAATTTGCGGCGGCTGGCGTTCATGAGCACGTAGTTAAGCGGAATGCGAATATCCGCTTTAAAAATAAGAAAACGGAGGCGGGCAGGGAGGCTGCCCTGTAAAAATATGAATGGTTTCAGTCAGAAAATACACTTAACTCTGGAGGCGCCCACTGAAGAACAGAATCAGGCGGACAGAGAACGGATTCTTCGTGCGCTGGAAGAAAAAGGGTATTCCCCTGTAAAGATGTCTTTATCGGCGCTTCGCAGTCTTTATCCCCTTTGCAGAGAAAGTGAATGGGATATTACGGTCACGGTTGTTTTTACAGAAGAGGGAGCTGTGGCAACGGCTGTGGAAGCAGGGGATACCACCGGGGAGCATTATGGTATTGCGGTGGATCTGGGGTCTACTTCGGTTGTCATGCAGCTTGTGGATATGAATACCGGAGAGGTCAGGGCAGAGGCCCGGGAAATGAACGGGCAGATCGCGTTTGGGAATGATATTCTGACACGTATTGTCTATGCCAATGAATCTCCGGGGCATTTGCAGGAGGTCAGCATAGCAACGCTGGATACAATTAATTTATTGCTGGAACGTGTCTGTAAAGAGACAGGAATTCCGGCTGAGAAATGCCCCATGATGATCATTTCAGGAAATACCACAATGATCCATTTTTTGCTGGGGCTGAATGCATCAACGGTGTTTTTTGCACCCTATGCGCCGGTAGCCTGTGATCCTGGATTTTTTTCGGGGAATGAGCTTGGCCTGAAGTTTCCGGGAATGGTCTATATTGTTCCTGCCATTGCAAACTATCTGGGTGGAGATATTACCAGCGGTTTATTAACAACCGACTTTTATAAAAGAGACGGACTGGCTGCTTTTTTTGATATAGGGACCAACGGAGAACTGGTCATTGGAAACAGCAGTTTCCTGATTGCCGGTGCAGGGGCGGCAGGGCCTGCGCTGGAAGGGGATATCAGTAAATATGGAATGCGTGCGGGAGACGGGGCGATCGATACGGTAACGATCAAAGGCGAAGAGCTTTCGTTTACAACTATTGGGAATAAGAAACCTGTGGGCATCTGCGGATCAGGTATTATTGATCTGATGGCGCAGATGAGATTAAACGGCTGGATCGATATCACCGGCACCCTGAAACCGGGAGTTTCTCCGCGCATCCGTTATGTGGAAGAACTGGAAGAGGATGTGGCTGTGTATGCCCTGCCGGAAGAGTCGGGAAACGGAGAAATGCTTTATTTTTCCCAGACAGATATCCGGCAGTATCTGGCAACGAAAGCGGCGGCGCATACGATGGTGGATTGTCTGTTGGAATCTGTGGGGCTTACAGAGGAAGAACTGGATCAGTATTACACCTCCGGAGCATTTGGAACCTATGCAAATCTGGAATCGGCGATCACTATAGGAATTTTCCCGGATCTGCCGCGCGAGAGATTTGTGTGCCTGAATAACAGTTCCCTGAACGGAGCGAGGGAACTGCTGCTGAACCGTGAGCGTATGGCGGATATTGAGTATTTACGTGAGACCATTTACTATGTACAGTTTTCCACAGTACCTGATTTTGTTGTCAAGATGCAGGCGTCAAAGTTTATCCCCCACACAAATATGGAAAAATATCCTACTGTCGCCGCAAAGCTGAAGGAGAACGGAGTGCAATAAGGAGGAACTTTAATTGTGAAAGAGGAAAATTTGATTTTTTATGCAGGACTTGGGCTGCTTCTGATAGTGGCTCTGGCAGTTCTGATATGGTATTTTGCAAAAAAGAGATACCCTTACCGCGCCCGTCCGATCCTGACTAAGCGGGAGTATAAATTCTATCTGCTTCTTCGGAAGGAAGCCTCCCGAAGAAATATACTTGTGTGCCCAAAGGTGGGAGTGAAGGATTTAATGGAGGTTACCAGCCGAAACCAGTACATGAAATATTTCCGGCAAATTGCCCAGAAGCATGTGGATTTCGTGCTGTGCGACGAAGATCTTCATGTGCTTTTCGCCGTGGAACTGGATGACAGCTCCCACGATACCAAGGCGGCAAAGAAGAACGACATATTTAAAGACAGAGCCTTTAAGGCTGCAGGCATCCCGCTGAAAAGGATCAGGGATTTTGATGAGGCTTCTGTAAGAAAGCTGTTCCGGTGATGAAAAGAAAAACAAGGATTGTCTAATCGTTGTAAAAAATGTTCCATGCGAAGAATGTGAGCAGTGCGGCGAAAAGTATTTCAACGATGATGTGATGGAAAAATTGGAAAAAATCGTCGGTACAGCAAAACAATTATCCGCGGAAGTATTTGTAACAGATTATAGAAATAGCAAAGTTGCTTAATAGCCAATATCGGTAAAGTTTGCTTATGCCAAGGCGGTGATGGTAAAAATACCTTCACCGCCTTATGTTACATGAAAATTCATAAAAACATGAAAATCCACCCAGTCCATATAATCCAACAATAAGCTTATATCATATTTTGCTTTTCCAATGAGGCTGCTTTCTTTTTAATATGTTTTTTCTATACCGATATCTATCATATCCACTCTATTACTTTAATATATGTATTAATCTTTCAATCACAATTCTCATATATTGTATACCATATTTATTTACAAAGAATACAAATAATAAAATAAAAATCAGTAACAATAATATAATTATTTTTTTCTTATTCATGCCATTTTCACTCCTTCCTTCCTGATTTATTTATTTGTTAAGTTTTAATTTTTATTTAAATTTATAATTCTATCTGCTGAAGCTGCGACTTCCCTATCATGAGTTACACAAATTATTGTTTTTCCAATTTTTTTTAAATCTTTAAATATTCCTATAACGTCCATTTTGTTTTTATAATCCAGATTTCCAGTTGGCTCATCAGCTAGTACCAGTTCATATCGCTTCAACATCATTCTTGCAATTGCTATTTTTTGTTGTTCTCCTCCACTTAAGTAATAAACTTTTTTGTTTAAATAACTGTTATCTAATCCTACTTTTTTCATAACCTCAGCAAAAACTTGTTTATCCTTTTTGGCGTTTCCATATTTTGATATACTAATATTTTCTAAAACAGTTTTATCAGGAAGTAATAAATAATCCTGGAATACATATCCAAAAAAATCTCTTCTAAGTTTACGTATATCGTTTCTCGTAAAATGATTTTTACCATTTATTATTAATTCCCCGCTATCTGGTTTTTCAAGTAAGCCTATGATATTCAACAAAGTGGTTTTCCCAACACCACTTTCTCCTGTAATGCAAACAAATTCATTTTTACTTACGGACAAAGATACATTCGATAAGATATTTTTTTGTTCAAACCGTTTATTGACATTTGATAATTGTACCATTTTGTATTCAACCTTTCCATTTATTTAAATACAGCTTATCGTATAATTAATTCAGTTAAAATATATGTCAATATCTATGAAAATCTTATTGATTTACAAATAACTTTATAATCTTCCTTTTACATTATAGTCTTCCTTTTGCAAATTGAATCTCACCTTTTATAAGTAAATATCCATTTATAATTTTTTCAACAACATAGTCTGCAAATGACATTAGTGTAGTAATTATAATCATATATAATGTTATTTTTTTATATACGATTACTGCCATGAATAGTGTGAATGTATTTATAATTAAATTGGTTAAAAGTAAATGCTTATAAATCTGGAAAAAACTATATCCATGTAAGAATTCTATAATAATCTTAGGGAAAAAAGCCTCATAATAGATATACACTATAATAATCATAAGCATAATTAAAAAACAAAATATAATTATAGTATTTAATACTAGATTATTCATTTCGGATTCAAGAGTCCTAATTTCTTCTCCTTTTTTGTCATATACTGATGAAATCGAATTTAATTCGATGACATTGTATTTTTGGGTTATGGCACTAATTTCTTTTAAGGCACTATATTCACCCGTAGATTCTATGAATATATAATCTCCAAAACATGCAGCCAAAAATGAGTTGTCAAGATTTTCTGTATATACGGTAATTATTGGATCACTTATTATATTAAAATTATCACCGCTATTTGGATTATAAGTAAAAACGTTTTGACCATTTTTTGTGTAAACTATATTGATTTTTAAGTCATTAATATTCTTTTTGATTTTATTTTGACCTTTGGATTCTCTATAAATATTGGGAACTTCAACTTTTTGGAAATAAAACCACTCTTTGAATGAATTTTCTATAATATTTTCATAATGTTTAAATTTAAAAGGCACTAATATATTTAACACATTGTCATTGTTGTCTATTGTATCAAGGACATTTTTTCCATCCAAAGATTTGATAATATGTCTTTTTAAATAATTTTTATCCACTACTATATTTTTTCCATAAGGGGAATATAAATCTTCTTCACTTTCCATATTTATTTTGTAACTATAATCAAAACCTTCCTGGCTTTTTGTAGATGATACATTTGTTCTCGGTCTTTCAAAATTAGTTGTCTTAATTATAAAAACCTTATCTGAATCGCTTAGTTCTTTATATACTCTGAAAAATTTTTCGTTAAGTATATCTTCAGCAGCTAAATTATCTACGTAATATGGTGAATATGTTTCGTATAAATTATAAAGATTTTCTGTATTATTCCATAACGTTAATCCATCCAGCGTTTCCTTCAATTCCGTATTCTGATAAAAAAATTGCTCAAAAGAAAAAATAATCGCGAAAAACAATATAATTCTCGGAAAATAAAGTATTGCCATCATTTTTGTCAATCCTTTTTTTCTGTTGCTAATTGTAATAAAACAAAATAATCTAAAAAAAAGAAGCAATAATATGGATATCAATAAGATTATAATAACATCCAATTTTAACATTGTAAGAAAGACTTCAAATAATAGACTGGAAAAAGAAAATTTGTATATAATTCCACTCATAACTAAATTGCTTAGAACTATAGTTAAAAGTAACGATATATACAAAGGTTTATTCAATATACAGTATATTCGAATCTCTCTATAACCCCATAATTTATAAATAAAATACCTTTTTTTACTAATTGAATAATAAAATAAGACAACCACCATAAACGCAAAAAGATAGAAGGAAAGAATGGAGGGAAAATTAAGATCCTTATATCTGAAAAGCTCATCAAATGAAAAAATATTATTTTCAAGTGCAGTTTTCGAATAATAGAGGTCGCAATCATTTTTGAGTGTTTCACTGAATTTTTTTATTATATCCGTATTACTAGTATCAATATATAATATGTTTTTAAATCCTACGTCAAAAATCTCTTCAAAATTATGAACTTTTATATCTCTGTTAAAGACAAAATTTGGTACGAATAGAATTTCTTTATATTTGTCTTCCATTGTTGAATATATATCTATTTTATCTGAAGTTAAAAAACTATATTGCGCTATTTCGACCTTGTTTTCTTCAGAGAAAACTCTGATTTTATTCAAAAACTCAGTTTTTGATCTATCCTGCTCATTAGTGTGAAAACGAAAAGATACAGTGGTTTTATCCGACAATAATTTATCTATTGTCCTGTTACTAATATGTAAGAAAAAAAATACATTAAGTAATGCTGTCAAAATAACAACTGTTATCACTAATTTCTTTTCCACTTTCGAAACCTCTCTTTATCATAATAAAAATTCCAAATTGAATCCTTGTACTCTTTCCACTCCGGTCGGTTCATGACGTCTACCAGACATCATGAGCCGACCGGAGTTTATATCAGATGGGGATTGATTCCTGTGACTGATAAGAGTTTGTTACTTACTGCCTATAGAGGCAGCAGTTATCTTACATCTGATATATTATTACTTAGTTGCTGCCCAAACTTTATTATTGCTAAGAGTTTGATCTAACCAAGGTGATACAGCTGTTGTCCCTGCCGGTACCCATCCACTCCTTTTCACTGTTCCGTGATCGTTCGTTGCAGAGCATCTATGTGTTTTTGAACTATGCTTATAATTGGCTTTAAATGATACACCATCTTTCCATGTGGCCCAAAGTGTCCCACCCGAAACAGAAACTTTATCTCCTTGAATGGTTGCTCGTGTTTGTACACCTTCTACTGAATTACTCACTTCGATACCCGTTCCTTCTTCTGAAGTATAAAAAACTGGGCTGGCAAAAGCAGTAGTACTAATTGATAATGTTATCATCATAGCAGTTGCCGCTGAAGTTATTAATTTTTTTAACCCTTTATTTCTTCCTTTGGTCATAGAACATCCTCCTTACGTTTTTTTAAACAAGATTTGTAGTGATTCTGATTCATTGTAAATAGTGTTATAACATTGTTCTTAAACGGATTTCATTCGTATTTGATAAAATCATAGCTCTCAATGTACAAATTGTAACTCCGTTAATACAGGATTTGTGATAAAATCAATGACAACTCTCATTATCTTCATTTTTCTCAAAATTTCAACCCCTTCTGCACCAAATGTCATTTATTCTATGTTTTTGGTCAATTTACAGTTCCTTTTTATGATACACGGAATCTGCAACCATGCTGCCAATTGTATTCCGATAGAAAAATGAATTGCATAAGATTTTCTTTCAAACAAAAATAGAACTATGTTTGTCAGTACCAAGATACATACACAAAAAAATGTTATTTTTTTATATGTTTCTTTCTCTTCAGTATCGAGTCGTCTGTTTTCACTATCTATTGGACTAAAAACAATTAAGCTCACAGATGCGATAACTGTAGCTATTGCCAACTTCCAATCGCATCGCACATACATTGATAACATTGTGCACAGAAACAGTAGAAAACCAGACACCAGAATACAAGCGTGTAAATTCTTTGCATGATAACCACCACTAAATTTTCGCAAAACTATAAACGGTATGATAAGGATAATTCCCTGTTTTATACTTCCAAAACAAAAACCAATACCACCTGCAAGAAGTAGCGGCGAAAACAAAAGAGAAAAACTATACAGTGCATACTGATAAAGCTCTCTATCCGCTTCAGTGATTGCATTACACCGGATCATCCAATCAACTACTGTATCTGTACATTTTTCCATTACTTATTTCTCCTGTAATTCACTAATTCTTTAGGTGCTTTAGGCTGATACATAATTGCACATGAAGCTGTGTTGGCTTCTGCCCGTAACACAACATCTAATGCTGCTTTCATTCCCTTTGCAACTGATTTAGTTACCTGTTTCTTCATAATGCCATCTCTCCTTTCCACTAAAATCGTCATTGATTTTCACATAAACAATCATATACTACTTTAATCAATAAACAACCCTTTCGGAATGAACGGAGCAATTCTTTTTAATATTGGAATAATCTTCCTCTTTTTCGTGAAAAATAATATGTGACACAGAATTATTTATATATAAAATATATCTTATTTAATGTATGACAGAATAATTCTTTGATACATTCTTCTTTTTGCTTGGTCCTATTGGTAAAATTCAACTGAAAGAAGGTGGAACAAATAGAATTTCAATATGAAGCCATGGGAAAACGTATCAAAATACGCAGAAATGAATTACGAATAAAACAGGCAGAACTCGCCGAAAGATTAAATATATCCAATAACCATATGTCATCAATCGAAAACGGAAGACAAAAACCAAGTTTGGATATCTTTATCCAGATTTGTAATCAACTTAATGTTACACCCGACTACCTTTTGCTTGGTAGTATGCATGCTTATAACATTCCACAAGATATTATTGATAAATTACGGTTATGTAGTCAATCCGACATAGAGCTTGCCGGAGATTTTATCGAACTGCTTGTAAAACGAAATAGTAAAAAAACACATAATGAACCAAAATTGTAATTAAAATGTCTTTTTGTACGTATTGTTTTGCTTTTGGTAATTCTATATGATAAAATATACGTAGATGGTATATATTCGATAGAAAGTCAGGTGCCAAAATGCGTATTTTAATTTGTGATGACGATACTCTGATAATTGAACAATTACAGAAATATATTGAATCCTATTTTGAGTCAAATCATTTAAAATGTCCCGAATTAGTTTTATTTACCAGCGGTGAATCTTTACTGGCTGATAGAAGCGAAAAAGATATTGTTTTTCTGGACATAGAAATGCCCGGTATGAATGGAATTTATGTAGGGAATGAATTAAAAAAAGCAAATAAAAATGTCATAATTTTTGTTGTTACCTCTTATTCTGAATATTTGGATGAGGCAATGCGTTTTCATGTATTCCGCTATCTTTCTAAACCTTTGGACAAACAGCGTTTTTTCCGGAATATGAAAGATGCCTTAGCTTATTATAGTTCCATTACTACCAAAATTCCTATTGAAACTAAGCAGGGGATATATTCGTTTCCTGCTTCTCAGATTATTGCTATAGAAGCACAAGGGCGAAAAGTAATTGTACATACCGTCCGGCAGGATTTTGATTCTATTCATAATATGCATTACTGGTTGGAACTGCTCCCCAAAAACAGTTTTTTTCAGACACATCGGAGCTTTATTGTGAATTTAGAACATATTGTGGACTTTGACCATTCCACCATACATTTATCAAATCAGCAGATTACCGCCTACTTGACGCGCAGAAAATATAGTTCCTTTAAAAGTGCTTATCTATTATATCTGGAAAGTATGAGGTAAATATAAATGGAACATATCATTTTGCTCTTTTTTAGTTTTTTTACAGAAGCGGTTATATTATGGCAATACGTATCCAGTCTTTTTGCTCCTTCTCATAGCAGTAAAATAAGACTGGTTCTATTAAGTGCTTTTTATGCAATATTGTTCCTTATTTCCCTGCTTGGACAAACATGGCTTAACATCATCAGCTTTTTTGTAATTAACACTGTTTTTCTTTATATGTTGTTTAAACTCAAGTTGTTGTTGGCATTCTTCCATTCAGCTATACTTACAGCAATTATGGGGATATCTGAACTTGCTGTTTTCGGGATTATGTCAAGATTCTTTCCTCATTTTCTCTTAGAACCAGGTGTAGGGATTGTTTGTTATACGGTTTTTAGCAAGATTTTCTTTTTTGCAGTCATTTATTTATTAATTCATCTATTCAAAGGAAAAAAAGCAAATCAGGAACAATACGATCACTCCGAAGCTCTTTTGATGTTAATTCCGATTTCGTCTGTTTTTGTTATGTTTACTTTTCTTGCTATTGGCGAAACCTCATCTTTCGTCCCACCTGTTGATTTTATGGTAACAATCAGTGCTGTTTTTCTGCTTATAGTCAATCTGCTTGTATTTGGGATCAACCAATATAATCAGAAAAAATCACAGGAATATACCGATATGCAGTTGCTGCTCCAGAAAGAATCTGATTCTGTCGAATACTATGAAATGATGCTTTCACAGAATGAGAATCATAGCATTCTGATTCACGATATAAAAAAACACCTTCAATCTATTAAATTATTGAATGAAAAAAATGAACCTGATAAAATAAATGCTTATATACAACAGCTTATGGAATCTTCAGACTTAAAAGAAACTTCAAAAATTTGCGATAATGAAATGCTGAATGCAATTTTCTGCCGCTATCAGCGGCAATGCAACGATAAACACATTGCTTTTCATACTGATATCAGAAGTGGTACTGTTAAAAATATTTACCAGCACGATTTAACATCGTTATTCTGTAACTTATTGGATAATGCGGTGGAATCAGCAGATAATATTCCTGATTCTTATATTGAGCTTTCCGTACAAAAAAAAGAAAATTCTCCTTTTATCGTTATCATAGTCATAAATTCCTGCCGAAGTACCCCTGTGTATGATCAGGATGGACTTCCTGTATCTCATAAAGCAAATAAAGAGAGACATGGATTCGGAATCAAAAGCATAAAAAAAGTTGTGAAGCAATATCATGGACATTTGCAAATGTATTATGATGATCATTCCGGTACTTTTCATACAATCATAACTTTGAAACAATAATTAATGTCAAAATCATGTTCCTTTTACGTTAGGCGAAGCCTCCAATGGAAGCGGCAGGCTTTGTCTGGACTGAGAAGCTGTAAAGATGGAGCAAACCTGAAATGGCAAAACCTGAAATGAAGTTATTGCATCTTGTATGATGGCGCCGGACAGGGGTATAATGCTCATAAGAGAATTTACCACAAAATGAAATGGAGAGAAGATATATGAGTTATCGATGTGTTTTGGATCTGCATACCCATACCATTGCGAGCGGGCATGCGTACTGTACTCTGCGGGAAATGGCAAAGGCTGCTTCAGACAAGGGGCTGGAGCTTCTGGGGATTACGGAGCATGCCCCAAAGATGCCGGGAAGCTGCACAAGCATGTACTTCCAGAACCTGAAGGTGGTGCCGAGAAACCTGTACGGAATCCGGCTTCTGCTGGGCTGTGAGGTCAACATTCTGGATCCGGAAGGCCACATAGATCTGGAAGAAAAGGTTTTGCGGGGGCTGGACGTGGTGATCGCCAGTTTACACCTGCCTTGTATGAAGCCGGGGACTTGCAGAGAAAATACAGATGCGTATTTGTCCGTCATGAAAAATCCTTATGTAAATATCATCGGGCATCCTGATGACGGCAGATATGAGGTGGATTACCGTGCCCTTGTAGAAGGGGCAAAAAAGTACGGTAAGGTGCTGGAGCTGAACAATCATTCTCTTCAGCCGGACTGCTCCAGACAGAATGCGCTTGCCAATGACCGGCTGATGCTTACCCTTTGTAAAGAATACAGGGTTCCCATCGTGATGGGCAGCGATGCCCATTTTGATAGCCTGATCGGGGAGTTCCATGAGGCGGCCGCCCTTCTGGAAGAAGCGAATTTTCCGGAGGATCTGGTGCTGAATCGCTCTGTGGAAGCCTTAAAGGAACAGATGAGCCTATAGAAGACAAATGCGTTTTAATATAAATCACAAGGTAATCCATGTTGTAGTCGGCTGTGATGGAGAATATCTGTATATAATTACAGCATATTACCCCAAGATACTAAAATTTCATACCGATTTGAAAACAAGAAAGGGGTGTTGACTATGTGCTTCTATTGCGGATGCAACACTACGATTCCAAACGTAACAACTCATGTTGTCAATTACAAGGATTGTGTAATCGTTGTAAAAAATGTTCCATGCGAAGAACGTGAACAGTGCGGCGAAAAATATTTCAGTGATGAAGTGATGGAAAAATTGGAAAAAATCGTCGATACAGCAAAACAATTATCCACGGAAGTATTTGTAACAGATTATAGAAATAACAAAGTTGCATAGCGGAATATAGCAGACTTACATGTATGCTTACAGCAAGGCGGCGAAGGTGTATTAGTATCTTCGTCGCCTTGTGTTGTATTATAATACAATATGAGTGCCTAATAATCCGTATAAACCGTGGAAACCGTCTTTTTTAAAACTATGAATAGGTTGTATAGAATAGTATTATTTTTGGCAGATTTAACGAATTTTATAGATTAAAAGCAATTAGGCTGTTATTCAACTCTTTCTAGGATACGGTTCTTTTATATCTGTTAATTCTGCCAAATAATCCATACTTGTATTTAATGCAAGAGCAATCTTCCGGCATTGTTCAAATGTGTAGTACCTTTTACCATTTTCAATTTTTGAATAGTCGCTTTGATCAATACCAGTAAGATGCTGCATCCTTATTTGCGTATAGCCTCTTTCTTTCCTTAGTTCTTTTAATCTGGTCATTTTGTCACCTCACAATTTTTTATTAAATTATGTCATTTTGCCCTATCGACATTAGGGAGATTTTGACCTAAAATATTGTTGAATATATGTGATGAGTAAATAATTGTATATTTAAAAACTCAAACTTCCCACACCTTTTGGTGTGTTGAACCTTGCTTTCCATATCGTTTGCGGTCAGGAAGATCACCGTCGTATCAGGACAGCGTTCCTTTGCCTCCCGGCAGAAATCAAAGCCATTCCCGTCCGGCAGGTTCACATCCAGCACAATCAGATCATAGTCCTGCTTCGTCAGAAAATCTTTTGCCGCCTGCTTTGTCAATGCGGAATCCACCGTATATCCCGCAGCGTTTAAGTTATAACATAAAGTATTATTCAAGAGGCGGTCATCCTCAACTACCAAAATACGCATCCTATCACGCTCCTTTCTGTTCAGCGTAACACCCAAATGTCACAGAAACCTCACGGGAAAATTATTTTTTTCTTTTATCAGCCGGTTTTTCTGCACTTTGAGGTATCAGCCAAATCCGGCTAAGGTGAATTACTCCATCAATCCGGTTTTCCGCACAGAGTTTCTGCACCCGGCGCTCGGAAAGCTCCCATTTTTTTGCTGCTTCTTGTACTGTCATATATTCAAACATAGCCAACCTCCTGCTAAAAATTGCATTTTCATTATAGTCGGTCAACCGAATAATATCAATGGCCTGCCTTGTAAACAAGCCTTAAACAAAGGTTCTCAAAATTGCCGGCAAGCAAAGCAATCTTCCGTAAGATTGCGTATTTTGGCAGGAATTCATTCCCTGATGGCCTTTTCGGTATAAACGCCTTTCAGCGTGTCGCAGCGGGTATATTCTTTGGTTTTCTTTTGCAGAATGTCGGCACAGCGCCGCACCTGCTCGTCAAATACAGCATTGACTTCCGTTTGTGTGATGTAAACCACTTCCTTTCATTAAAAATCTGCATAGAAAAACGAGAACCAGTCAGTCCCCGTTTCCCTGTTGGTTGTAATTTATTCCGAAAGACGGTAATGCGTATTCCTGCCTTTTCCCTCCTGAACAATCTGTCCACTCGCTATCATCCGTTTTAATAAACGCCCGCATGTTGTCTGGCTGATTCCAAGTATCCTTTCTAAATCCTTCCTTGTAAAAGAGCCTTGTTTCTTTGCCAGATCGATCACGAAATCTTCCTGCATATTTTCTGCCGGTTTATCTGCAGCAGATTCTTCCTGCTTTGTATGCACATTCAGATTGGGGAGAATGATTTTAAAGGCATTGTCGGAAGTTTCTATCTTGGGCGTTTTCCCGGTTCCAGCATAAGCCTCCTGAATCTTTAATATCCCGGTCCCATAGGCTTCAATCAATTCCAGGCGGTAAAATACATTTGCCAGTTTTACATTCCGGCATACAGAGATCCCCATCATAATATCTTTCAGAGTCACACCGCTTACAAGCCCGCCAATAGAAGTAAATTCAATCCGATCTTCATAAAGGCTGATAAAAGTGCTGGCGCGGAAGGAATATTCACGATGCACGAGCAGATTTAGAAGTGCCTCTCTGACTGCTGTTTCAGGGTAGTCCCTCTGATCGATCCGGCGCAGCTTTTGAAAGGTAGAATGGGTCTGGTTGCGGAAATCGATATAATCATAAACTTCATCCATCTGCCGGAACAAGGAACCGGAAAATTCTTTACGGTCTTTAAATTCCTGCTGGGTCGTTCCTTCAAAGGCCACTACCTTGATCGTATGCACACACTGATCGGACAGCAGAAGTCCCAGGTTTGTGTAAACCCCATCATGGGTCATAATTCCCAATGTTTTCATCTGGGACTCTCCAAACAGGATATTCCTTTCAGAAAATTCCTTCTGTGCCGCTTCAAAAGTTAAATCCTGCTCCAGAGACCGCATTTCCTCAAAATGGTCTCCATCTGTTTCCTTAATCATGCGGCGGATTGCCGTATTGGTAGCCGGCACAGAAGAATATCCCTGGCGTACAAAAACCCCCTCCGGTCTTAGTCCCTTTTTGGCAATATAATAGGGCCGCTCTGTTCCCTGCTGAATGTCAATGGCAACAATCTGCTTTCCATTTTCGTTCAATGTTTGATAGTGCAGAAACATTGTTAAATCTGGTTTGATTGCATCCCGCACCATATTACTGATCTGTAAAGCAGTTCCATCCGGGTCGTCCACTCCAATCACAGTCCCATCATCCTGAACGCCAATATATAGTTTCCCGCCCTCACAATTTGCAAAGGCAATAATCTCTTTCT
>JAUNGB010000127.1 GCA_030524715.1 Eubacteriales bacterium
GATTTCTTAGAGATATTATTCTGTGCTTCCTCAGAGATATTTTTCGTGTTTCTTTAGAGAAACTTTAGAGACTGTTATGCTACACTTTGGACATAGAAATAAAGAAGTGGAGGCAATGATACTATGAAAAAACGAAGTCAGGCACGAAAGGGGCTTTTGTTTATTTTGCCAAGCTTTCTGGGGGTATGTGTTTTCTGGCTGATTCCTTATATAGATGTGATACGCCGTTCTTTTTTCAGTGCCGTAAGCGGCGAGTTCACCGGATTGAAAAATTTCAGAACGATTTTTGAAAATCAGGCGTTCCGGCTGGCGGCAGCGAATACGCTGCGGTTTTTCTGCGTTTGTATTCCGATTCTGGTGGGGCTGTCCCTGCTGATCGCCGTTCTTCTGACAAAGCAGAAAAAGCGGGCGCATTTTTTTAAAAGCCTGTTCCTGCTGCCAATGGCGATCCCTGTTGCGTCGGTGGTATTATTATGGAAGCTTTTGTTTCACAACCAGGGGCTTCTGAACCATCTGTTATCCCTGCTGCACATTCCGGAAATCGACTGGATGAATACAGGAGCCTCTTTTTACGTGTTGGTCGTCAGCTATTTATGGAGAAACCTGGGGTATGACATTGTGCTGTGGGTGGCGGGAATTTCCGGGATTTCGCAATCTCTGTATGATGCGGCAAAGGTAGACGGCGCCGGAGAATGGAAATGCTTTACAAAAATTACCATGCCGAATCTCCTGCCGTCCCTGTTTACCATTGTGGTGCTGTCTTTATTAAACGGCTTTAAGGTATTCCGGGAGGCATATCTGGTGGGCGGCGATTATCCCCAGGAGAAAATGTACCTTCTCCAGCATTTGTTTAACAACTGGTATCGGGATCTGGCTCTGGATAAGATGGCGGCGGCAGCCGTAGTGACAGGCGGCGCAATCCTGCTGCTCATCCTGATTTTGCAGAAAGCATGGGAGAAGGAGGAGTGAGATGGGACAGAAGATATTGACGGCTTTTTTAGGAATACTGGCAGTGATCGCTGTTTTTCCCGTGTTTTTTGTGGTGATCGGCTCCTTTATGGGGCAGGCGGAGCTGAAAGAGCTTCTTCTTCCGGTTCTGGAAGGGACGAAGGGCTATGCCTCATGGAAGCTTCTGCCGCAGTATCCTACCCTTAGATCTTACATAGAGCTTTTGCTTGATACGCCGGAATTTTTTGTGATGTTTTGGAATTCTGTAAAGATTACGGCAGGGGTGCTTCTGGGACAGCTCCTCGTTGGGGTTCCGGCAGCATGGGGCTTTGCCAGGTTCCGGTTTCCGGGAAGAAAGGTGTTGTTTACGGTTTATGTTGCTCTGATGATGATGCCTTTTCAGGTGATGATGCTGAGTAATTATCTGATTCTGGACAAACTGGCGCTTTTGGATACGCTGGCAGGGATTATTCTCCCGGCGGCATTTTCCACTTTTCCGGTATTTATCATGTATCGGTTTTTTATGGGGATTCCGGAGGCGCTTCTGGAGTCGGCAAGACTTGACGGGGCAGGAGAGCTTCAGATGTTTTTCCGGATAGGGATTCCTCTTGGATCGCCGGGGATCATTTCAGCGATGGTGCTGGGATTTCTGGAATATTGGAATTTGATCGAGCAGCCGATGGCTTTTTTGAAAACAAAAGAACTGTGGCCGTTATCCCTGTTTCTGCCGAATATCCAGATGGAAAAAGCGGGACTGGCGTTTGCGGCTTCTGTAGCGGTGTTGCTTCCGGCGCTTCTGGTATTCCTGGCAGGACAGGATTATCTGGAGCAGGGAATTATTTCTACAGCGGTAAAGGAGTAGAGGACAGATGAAACGAGAGAAATTATTGAAATGGTTCGCCATGTTTTTTGCGGCAATGCTGCTGTTTACGGTGTTATCAAGGGCAGCGGATTCCGTGAATGTGGCGCAGGTGAGCACGAGTACGCCGCAGAACAGGATCATTACCCATCAGGTGACAGGGAACGGAAAGATAGAAGGTACCCGGGAGAGGGCTGTGTTTGCAAAAGCAGGACAGCGGGTGGGGCAGATTCTGGTCAGGGAGGGGGAAAGTGTGGAAAAAGGGCAGGCACTTTTAAGGCTTTCCACAGGAACTCTAAAGGAAACGATTGCGGATAAGCAGGCGGAGATCGATGAAATCAGCCTGAAGATCAGCGATTTGGAAAGCGCTTCATCCGTAAACGGGGAGAAGAAATCCAAAGAACTTGCCCGGGCGGAGGAAAATTATGACATTGCGGTGGAAAACGGAAGGATCAATATGGCGAATGCGCAGATGGAGGTGGATGTGGCCCGCCAGAAGCTGCAGAACTATTTTGATTCTCTGGGATTCGGAAGCGAGGCGGATACAGCTACAGAACAGGCTCTCCGTGATGAAATACGGTCAAGGGAAGAAGAGCAGAATCAGGTGATCATGAACCGGAACCAGGAGGTTCTGGAGGCGCAGCGTGCCGTTGAGGATGCAAAAATGGCGGAGGCATCCGACGGAACACTGGAAAACACCAGAAAGGAATTGGAACAGGCGCAGGAAGAACTGAAAACATTAAAAAAGCTTTTGAAGAAAAAAGGAGCGGTCAGCGCTCCGACAGACGGTGTGGTGAAGAGCATTTCCGTTTCAACAGGGGGGCAGACAGCAGAGGATGCGGCTATTGTGCTTTATGAGACCACAGGAGAGCTTCGCATGACGGGAACCATCAGCAAGGAGGATCTGAAGTATGTGAGCGTGGGAGATAAGGCTTCCGTAAAGGGGAGCAGCGGTAAAGAAATTGAAGGAGCAGTCATAGAGACGATCACAGAGGACGAGGCAAACCCGGAGCTTCGGACGATCTCCGCCATGATCCCAGAAGATTCCCTGGCCATTGGAGAATCCGTGGAATTTACGGTTTCCCGGGACGAAGGGCCGTACGGATGCTGTGTTCCTTTGTCCGCAGTGTATGGAGAGACAGGAAAAGAATACGTCTATGTGCTGGATACGCAAAATTCTGTTCTGGGAGAGGTGCTGATAGCAAGAAAAGTGAATATCGTTATACAGGACAGAAATGAAAGCTTTGCGGCCCTTCAGAACGGAAGCCTGTCTTCTGGACAGAAGGTAGTCTCTGACGCGGACAGGATGATTGAGGACGGCAGCCGTGTTAGGCTGCAGGATTCATGAGCGGGAAGGTTCGGACAGCCTTCGTAAAATACGGAGGCTGTCTGGCAGTTTGGCTCCTTATCCTGATCGCCTGTCTGAGCGGGCTTAAAGAATACGGCAAGATCCAGAAGACAGGAGCAGCCCAGGTGTTTTTGTCTTCTCATTATCCTGCACATGCGGAGGCAGGAGAAATACTGGAAAAGGAGCAGGAAATGGATGATCCGTCAGATCTCTGTTTTTATTGGGACGGCGGGATAGAAAAGATAAGTGAGAAAGAATACGGGCGAAGCGCGCAGGTGCTTACGGCAGGGGTATACGGGAAAGCGGCGTTATATGACTGGAAGCTGAACGGTTTTGGCCAGGAGGACAAAAACGGCTGCGTGATCGACGGGCAGACAGCGGCGGATTTATACGGGAGCACAGATGCAGTGGGGAGAAAACTGCAGTATCAGGAACAGACATATGAAGTGCGGCAGGTGCTTCCATGGAAACAGAGAGTCTTCCTGTTTCATCCGGACAGCAGCGACACGGCTTATACCAAGGTCTTTGTGGAGGTAAAGGAAGGCCAGACAAAAGATTCGGCTGCCTCTCAGTTCCTTATGCGCTATAGCTTAAGCGGAACCGTGATAGAAGGAACGATTCTTGAAAATGCGGCTTTTGTTATGATTTTGCTGCTTCCGGGAATCTGGTTCGGAATGCTGCTTTTGTATGCGGTGAAGGAGCGCAGAAAAAGCAAAGGAAAGGGACTGGAATACTGGATGTGGACAGGAGCCTGCCTTATGTGGGTACTGGCACTTTTCCTGATCATATGGAAACATGTGAAAATTCCGGTGGAATGGCTTCCGGATAAATGGTCGGACTTACAATTCTGGCCGGACAAAATTACGGAAGAGACAGAGAAGCTGAAGCTATATGTGATGCTTCAAAAGACAGTAACCCAGACGGAGAATATCTTTGCCGCATTCAGATCTATGGGATACTCCCTGGGAGCCTGCCTGCTGTTCCTGTTTTATATGATTTACAGAAAAAGAAAATAGTAGAAAGCAAGCGACCTGTCAGATTAGAGCATGTTTGAAAATTGCGGGAATGAATTTTTAAACATGCTCTGGCAATGAGCGCAATGAGGCTCTGACGGCAGATACAAAAGTGCGTTAGTACGGATTTTGCAAATTAATCAATGGATTGGATGCTTAATGGGAGCGCCAATCCATTGGTTGGAAATCTTCAGAAGCCGAGCTTTTCACCGCAGAGAACGATCTGGATCCGTCCGGGAACACAGGAATATCTGGTGACAAGAATCTGGCAGCAGATGCAGTCAGGACTTAAACAGTCGCCGCAGATGCCGGTTTTGGCACAGGGAGTGTTTGCGCCTACGCGGAGGGCGTTTGGCGGGGATGCGAGGGTGCGCACACGGTTGTAGGCATCCTCTACGGAAGCACACATTTTATCCATGCTTGCAAGGACGATCACCTTGGAAGGCCCGTGGGCAATACAGGCTACCCGGTTGCTTGCTCCGTCCACATTGACCAGCTCTCCGTTGATGGTGAAGGCATTGGTGCTGGTGAGAAAATAATCGGCACAGACAATTTTACCATATAAAGCTCTGGCTTCTTCAGGAGTTTTAGCGGTTTTTCTGTCAATAATGTTATAGTTTCCTTTGCGTACTGCGTCCAGAACTCCGGCTTCCACCATGGATTCCGTCCCGCCCCAGGTGACGGAAGAGCCTTCGGGAATCAGAGAAAGGATCTTTTCTCTGGCTTCGGCTATAGTGCTGCAGTAACAGGCTTCCATGCCGTGTTTTCTGAATGCTTTGGATAAGGCTTCGGCAGCCTTCTGATTACGGTCTTCAATATGTGACATTGTCTTTATATCCTCCCTTTTACAGCTATTATTTTTGCAGCTATTATATCATGGCATTTTTACATTTTCAATTGAGATACCGGAAAAAATATGTTACACTATTACACAGCTTAAAAAGGTTAATAATACGAACAATAATATTATACAGCACAAGGAGAATGCCATATGGGAAAAATTGCTATTGTGACAGACAGCAACAGCGGTATCACACAGGAGCAGGGACGGCAGATGGGAGTCAGCGTGCTTCCGATGCCTTTTTACATCAATGAAAAAATGTATCTGGAGGGCATAACGCTCACCCAGGAAGAATTTTATGAACGTCTGAAAAAGGACGAGACGATTTCCACCTCACAGCCAAGTCCGGCAGAGGTATGCGGTCTTTGGGACAACCTTCTGCGGGAATATGATGAGATCGTGCATATCCCTATGTCCAGCGGCCTGAGCGCTTCCTGCGAGACCGCCGTGGGGCTGGCCAGGGACTATGACGGTAAGGTGCAGGTGGTGAATAACCAGAGAATTTCTGTTACACAGCGTCAATCTGTTATAGACGCCGTTAAGCTTCGGGAGGCCGGCAGGAGCGCGGCTGAAATCAGACAGGTTCTGGAAGCGGAAAAAATGGAAGCCAGCATTTATATTACTCTGGAAACCTTGAAATACCTGAAAAAGGGCGGAAGGATCACTCCGGCAGCGGCAGCGATCGGTACGGTTCTCAACCTGAAACCGGTTCTGCAGATCCAGGGAGAAAAGCTTGACGCCTACTCTAAGGTCAGAGGTAAGAAGCAGGCGAAGCGTGTGATGCTGAAGGCAATCCAGGAGGATCTTGATAAGAGATTCGCGCAGTATGTCAAAAGCGAGGAGATGCGTATTATGGCGGCTTATACCGGAAATCCGGAGGAAGCTGAGGAATGGCGCAAGGAAATCATGGAGTATTTCCCGGGATATGATGTGTATATGGATCCTCTTTCTTTAAGTGTGGCATGTCATATCGGATATGGCGCGCTGGCAGTTGTATGCGTAAAGCAGGTAACTGTTTAACAGGCTTGCTACTGTTCACACCTACGGTGCAAACAGTAACTCTGGTTTTTCTGGCCGGATTCTATCCCGCCGGGACAGATGGAAACAGGATGAGTATAAATATTTAGTACGAGGAGCGGCAAAAAGATGAAGAAACTTATGGAACAGATGGCGGAAGAGCTTTCCGCCGCATTTGAAAAAGCAGGCTATGACCCGGCCTATGGAAAGGTTACAGTTTCCAACCGGCCGGATTTATGTGAATTTCAGTGTAACGGAGCCATGGCGGGAGCAAAGGCATATAAAAAAGCGCCGTTCATGATCGCCGATGACGTTGTGGCAGGTCTGAAGGACAGCCGGGTATTTTCCATGGCGGAGGTTGTAAGACCGGGATTTATTAATTTAAAGGTAAAAGAGGAATTTCTTGCGGAGTACCTGCGTGAAATGGCTGCTGATGGGAAGCTTTCCGTCACTGCAGCTTCAGAGCCGAAGACCATCATAATCGATTACGGCGGACCAAACGTGGCGAAGCCTCTGCATGTAGGGCATCTGCGTTCCGCGATCATCGGAGAGAGCATTAAGAGAATCGGAAGATATGTGGGTCATAAGGTGATCGGTGATGTACATCTTGGGGACTGGGGCCTGCAGATGGGCCTTATCATCACAGAATTGAAGCACAGGCAGCCGGAACTGGTGTATTTTGACGACAGCTATACAGGAGAATACCCGGAAGAAGCGCCCTTTACCATCAGTGAACTGGAGGAAATCTATCCATGCGCCAGCGGCAAGTCCAAGACAGATGAAGAATACCGGAACGAGGCTTTGGAGGCGACCCATCTTTTACAGCAGGGCAAGCCCGGATACATGGCTTTGTGGAACCATATTATGAATGTTTCCGTGACAGATTTGAAGAGAAACTATGATAATCTGCAGGTTTCCTTTGATTTATGGAAAAAGGAATCTGATGCACAGCCGTATATTCCGGACATGGTACAGGATATGAAGGACAGGGGCTTTGCCTATGAGGATCAGGGCGCTCTTGTGGTGGATGTAAAGGAAGAGGGCGATACAAAGGAGATCCCGCCCTGTATGCTTTTAAAATCCGACGGGGCGTCGCTTTATACGACCACGGATCTTGCTACGATCGTAGAGCGCAGAAAGCTGTTTGACCCGGATGAGATTCTGTATGTGGTGGATAAGCGTCAGGAGCTTCATTTTATCCAGGTGTTCCGCTGCGCGAAAAAGACCGGGCTTGTGAAGGAGGATACCAAGCTTTCCTTCCTTGGCTTCGGCACAATGAACGGCAAGGACGGCAAGCCCTTTAAGACAAGAGACGGCGGAGTTATGCGTCTGGAAAATCTGATTGCGGACATTAATGAGGAAATGTACCGTAAGATTGTGGAGAACCGCAGCGTGAAAGATAAGGATGCGGCGGAAACTGCGAAGATCGTGGGACTTTCCGCCATCAAATACGGCGACCTGTCCAATCAGGCAACCAAGGATTATGTGTTTGACGTCGACAGATTTACTTCCTTTGAGGGAAATACAGGACCGTATATTCTTTATACGATCGTCAGGATCAAGTCTATCCTGAACCGTTATGGGGAAGAGGGAGGTAATCCGGATGAGGGGATGCTGCTGCCCGCAGTAAATGCCAGCGAAAAAGCTCTGATGCTGGCGCTGACCGGATTCGGCTCTACTGTGGAAAGCGCCTTTGAAGAGAAAGCGCCTCATAAGATCTGCGCATATATTTATGAGGTTTCCAATGCGTTTAACAGCTTTTATCATGAAACAAAGATTCTCAGTGAAGAAAATGAAGCGCAGAAACAGTCCTTTATCCAGCTTCTTAAGCTGACAAGAGAGGTCCTTGAGACAAGCATTGATCTGCTGGGCTTCTCCGCACCGGAGAGAATGTAAAAAGGGAATACTGCGGCTGTGATTCCCGGGTTATCCATTCTGTCTGCCGTAATGAAATAAGAACGTACATTACGGCAGGCGGAAGTGTAGCCTGTCTGTTGTTGTTTGCACCCAAGCCCTGCACTGGCTGCAAGGCTATGGGTCAGCAATTTCAAGACTTGTTCGCGAGTCTTGGTGCGGGATTCGGGTCAGTTACGCTGATATAACTGCCAGGAATTGCTGTAGTAAGCAAAAATTTTTCGTGACAAAGAGAACGAAACGTGCTATAATAAAAGAAATCTAACCTCACATGGTTTTATACATTTGCATTTTATAAGACAGTATCTTTTTCGGCAGCGTTCTGCTGCGGGATTTTCCATTATATTAATGATGAAGCAAAATTGACAGGAAATGGGGTGATGGCGATCAGCCTTACTGGAATGATTTTAAAGGGACGTTACTGTATTTTGGAACAGATCGGAAGCGGCGGCAACGGACATCTGTATCTTGCCAGAGATTTGGAACTGGGGAGTCTGTGGGCAGTTAAGGAAATTCCTCTTTCCCAGAAAAAAGAGGCGAAGCTTCTGCGTCTTCTGGAGCATCCTTCCCTTCCGAGAATGGTGGATTATCTGGAACGGGAGGATCACTGCTATCTGGTGATGGAATATATCCGGGGGAAGTCACTGGCGCAGTGGATTGAAGAGGGAAGGCGTTTTTCTCTTGAAGAGGTGGTGAAGCTTGGAATCTCCATCGCTCAGGTGATGGAGTATCTGCACAGCAGGAAACCGCCTGTCTATTACGGGGATTTAAAGCCGGAAAACCTTATGCTGACCGACACGGGAAAGCTCTGTCTGGTGGATTTTGGCAGCGCAGTCCTGGGGTATCAGGAACAGCAGAGGCTCTGTCTGGGAACGAAAGGATATGCCGCACCGGAGCAGTATAAGGGCAGGATGGGGAAAACCAGTGATGTGTATGCTCTGGGGAAAACCTTATGGGCGCTCTGTGGGAAGGACGGATGGAAATATGTGTGCAGGAAGCCGGGGTTTGGTTTTCTTCTGGCAAAATGCTGCTGCAGGGAGGAAAAGTATCGATTTTCAGATATGAAAGCAGTGGAGAAGGGGCTGGAACACATACTTCGCCAAAGAGTACAGGTAAAAACAGTGGGACTGGCAGTAGTTTTTGCGTTGTTTATGCTGGCAGCCGCAGGACTGCTGATTCCCGGAGAGAAGAGTGAAAAGGAATTTCGGGATGCTCTGACAGGGCTTACAGAGGTATATTATCAGAAGGAATTTTTGGAGGGAGATTTCCGGGAAAAGAAAGAAGTCTGCGAAAAAGCAGAAGAACATCTGCTGGAATTACTGCAGGAATATAAGGGAAAAGATGAGCAGAGAAAGCTGCTGCTGCTTTTGGCATGGAATGAAGAATTGCAGGATGAGGAAGAAAGAGCTGCTTTGTATTATGAACAATTAATGCTGTATCATAAAGATTTTGACGGAGCTTATGCAGAGTATGGACTGTTTTTGTGCAGGCAGGGAATGGAAGAGCAAAGCAGGAGTTTGTGGGAGGATTTTCAGAAAAAAGAGGGTTTGCGGGAGGAAGAAGGGCTGCAGGAAGAAGAGGGATTGCAGGAGGGAAAGGGCTTACAGGAAAAAGAGAGTTTACAGGGAACAGAGAAAGAAGATGGAAATATATCTATATGGAAGAAACGGATGGAGGTGCGGACAGATGAAAAAAGCGGCAATAGCAGGAATAATAGCAGGAGTGCTTCTCATTAGCTGTACAGTGGCAGCCATGGAATTTGGGGGATTTGATATACAGGTTGCACCGGGAGGAAATGAAGGATATCCTTCCGGCTGGTGGGATAATGTACCGCAGGGAGATAACTGGCAGGGAAGCAATCTTCAGGGAGAAATCAAACAGGGGAACGATTGGCAGGGAAGTGATCTACAGGGAGGAATCCAGCAGG
>JAUNGB010000030.1:0-23939 GCA_030524715.1 Eubacteriales bacterium
GTATGATATCACAGGTAGCGCTCCTTTTATAGACGCCGATTATTTTCCGCTTACGCTCATGAAACATTGTCAACCAAAACCCCTTATTTTTGAAACACGGCGAAGTTTCTATTTTAATGTCCGCAAATGCACTATCTTTCTTAAACTTATCAGGATCATATTTTTCGAATTTATTCCAAAACTCAGGGTATGATAAATTCATTGTCTTCCGGTATTCCGGATGATGTATCAATTTATCATAATATAATCTTTTTTTCTTCTATTGTGGTTAGGCTGCATTTTTAGTGGATTTTCTTTCAAACGCTTTCCAATTGTTGCCCGTTTTGGGTTTGTAAGCTTTGTTTTTTTATCATAAATACTGCTGTATTCATAGTACACATAATCAACATTTGATTTGCTTCCATAGGTGATTTTATTCGGTTCATTCGGTATATCAACAATTATATCCAGATACATTTTTGCCCTCCTTTTTTTAAGGCGTAAAATTTCGGGAAGTTCACAATCTATCTCCTTATTTTCGCCAAAAGAGTCCTCAATCCTGTGTATCTAAGCATTTTTTTTAAGTAAAACTCAACTTTTCCAGCAAAAGTATATTTTGCATATTTCCTCAGAATAAATCCGAACCCATTTTCTTTATAATCCTCCCAAAATTCATTAAGATTATTGGGTTTTTCCGTCGGCTTCATTAGATTATGCTGGTACTGTATATAGCCGTCTCCACAATACTCCTTTGCTGTAGCATTCGGATTTAGTTGAATTAAGGAGAGTACAGCATGTTTACCTTTATCACTATTAACAATTATTTCCGATACTCCTTTATCAGAAGGAAATTCCGGTATTAAATCTTCTATTCCCCAAAAATCACCAATAGTAATATCTCCAATTCTTTTCATGTTTGAAAATTTACAAGAATAACATGATGACCGTAAAGGCAAGTATGTAAAATATAAGTCAAAATACGATCTTAGCAAATGCGAATCGATTACTACTTTACCATTATCAAATTTTGCTCTGACCACCGGCTCTTTACTTTTTGTTTTCTTATATCTAAAAGAAAATTCCATCAGTTTACCTGAGTATTCTTGCTCGATTTTTCTTTTATAGTCATCCCATATCTTCTTTCGAGGCATCCCATGACAGATGACATCTATAAGTATTAGCTTGTCCATAGGAACGGCATTCTTTTCAAGGAAACTTCTCAATGCAAAAATCTGGCATGGCACGCCCGAATACATTACATAATAGCCTTCCTTCAAATGCTCTGTCACAGACTTTATAGATTCAGTGTAATCGCACTGTGCGTATTTAGACCCACGGAATGCAGCGCATTCTAAATAGCTATAAGCCGGTTGGGTCCGAATATCAAATTCTGATGTAAAAGCAGCGCCATATACGACTGCATGCTCAGGATGCTCTTGAAAAAAAGCACGAGCAAAATCATTGAAAGCGCCACCGGATGCCACCTCTAAAATCGTACTATCATCTGTTCTATACGCATAGACGATTGGCATATTTTCACCTCCTCTGTCTTATAATGCCAAGATTTTTTCAATAAAATTATCAGCCGCAGACCGCTCTGTTGTCAGTATCGAACTAATTGCAGAATAATCGATCACTTCATCGATAACCGTAAAGTCATTTTTTTCGCCAAGTAACCGTTTTTCAAGTCCTACTAAAGAAAGCACGCTCTCAAGTCTTGAATTAAAACGAGGCGCGGGAATACAAATAAACTGTCGTCCAAAATTAATAGAAAAGGCTGTCCCATGAAAAGAATCTGTTACAACATAGTCAGCATTAGCAAACATAGTAACAAATTTATTAGGGGTAGGGTAAATAACATTCTTTGCACCAGAAATAAAAGAAAACGAGTGAGCAAAATTAACAATTTCAAGATTTCTCTTTTCCGCAATTTCTTGCGCAAGCGCATTAATTCTAGGATTTCTATTCAAATTGTAAACAAGTAGATATTTTTTAGGCAAATTCATAGGTACTGCAATCTTTTTCCACTCAATTGGTGTAAGTAAAAAGGTTGGATCCAGAACCCACTGACCATTAGTTATTCCAGCTTTTTCTAAAACACTCAATCCAGAGTTTTCTCTTACCGATATGCTCTTATACTCTCCAAGATATTTTCCTATCTCGGACAGTTGTTCTGCAGTAAAATCATCTTTTCCAAAGCTGCCAGCATATGCAGTTTTCACCTTATCTTCACCTAAAAAGGCCATGAAAAAAACTTTATCAACCACACCACCTGCAGTATCAATATTCCAAACTTGGTCTGAGCCATTCATATAAATGTCGTAATCAGGAAGATCCTTGGACAGTTCAACATCATCTTTATAACAAGACTTCGTCATAATAATATATTTTTTCAAAAAACTATTCATCATCAGGTAACCCAATAATCTGGATACAACTGCAGGCACCAAATGAACAATCATTTTTATCCAAGGAGTTCTCCATTTGGGATTAACATGAAAAAGCATCTTTTTCATTCTTAATCTCTCAGGATAGTAATCAATTACCTCAACATTTTCACCCTTCATCTGCAGATAGTGCTGTAGGGCATATGTTTGAAGCAACGATCCAAAATTGTATACCCTATGGTATGTTAATATTCCAATTTTTTTCATAAGATTCACCTAATTATATTCTTGAAATGGTTACATAACGCCACATATTCTATCTCTTATTAAAAGGTCCAATCTATGTCCTCTTTTAATACTTTGATAGGGTTTCCTCCAAGAATACAATTCCCCTTCTCAAATTTTTTTCCTGCTATAATACTACCATAGGCAATAACAGAGTTATCTGGAATGGATGTCCCTTTAATAATATCAACATGAGCAGCTATCCAAACATGAGCCCCTATAATCACCGGTCTCGGTTCATTGATAAAGGTTCGTTCTTTATCATTCAATTTATAAATATGATGACCATCTACATCTCGGATATTAACATTCCATCCAATTACGCAGCCCTCACCAATTTTTATCAAGCTATTTGCAGCAATAAAACAATATGAATTGCATCTGAAATTATTTCCAAAATCAGCTATGCCGCTATTATCTAAACGGAGTGATATACCTCCAGCAAATACAGCAGAACCTCTAAATTTTATCTTACATCCCGGCTTTACACTAATGTATCCACCACCGCTGTGTGCTGGATATTCTCCCATAAATACACCTGCGCTACCCATACTGCATCCAAACTTGATCATTCCTGGTCTTATCGGAGCGTCAACAATTTCAATGCATCCCTTTGGCAAAGATCCAATTTTTACATTATAATGCAAAAATACAGGCAGTTTTACCGCCACTTTAATCGGAAATACCTTAAAATTGAAATAGATTGTTTTTGGAAGAGATAGAATATATTTTGTGGCCCCCATTTATTTTACCTCCTTTTCCTTTTGATAACTCTATGAACTACATTCCCTATCATTTGTTTAAAATACTCGTATTCTACTGTTTTTCTGAACAATATCCACATCATTACATTAGGTACAACAACAGAGACAGTCGCCGCACATACAAATCCTACGATTGTAACAGGTATAAACCGCTCAATAGCAGTGCATACGCCAATAGATAACACAACAACGATAAAATATTGAAAGAACTGCTTAAAGTATCCCATAACATTTTTTTTGAATACATATTTAAACACTACATATGGTTCCCACCAGAAATTAGTACATAAAGTACTAATAGTAGTACCAAGCATAACACCAGTGATTCCTAACTCAAAACACTTAGCCAGTACTATCGATGAAATCAAATTTATGACTGCCTCAACAACTGATTTCCATCTTACTTGCCAGAACAAGCCATTCGTATCAATAAAAATATCAGAAGCCTGTCGACAGCATGTCAAATAAAAGTTCAATATGATGATTAGAACGAGACCTGTGTTGAACACAAATTCTTTTCCCCAAAGAATGGTTATAAAAGGATTAATCAAGGTTGCCAAGCATGATGAGCAAAATACAGCAACATAACCATTAAAGAAAAAGAGTTTTCTATAAAACACATAATTCTCTTCTGATGATTTCTGTGCAACAAAATTGCCAACACTTGCTGTAACGGCTGAAAAAAGCTGAATATACAGAGTTCTGACTGTCTTCGTCAACAAAGTATAGTTGGAATAATAACCTGCTGCTACAAGACCCACGAATTTAGAAATCAGCAAATTATCAACACCACTAACCAATACAGATCCAAGCTTATGGCATGCCATCGCCGAAACATTTTTTGTAATATTTTTCAGACTAGCTTTATCAACTTTTTCGCTGTTATAGTTTTTAAGATAAGGAAAGAGTTTATCCGCTTTTATTGAGATAAACACATTTCCTAAAAAGGTGCACAAAATCTGAACCACTAAATAAGGAATAAACGCCCTGAAAAGTACTAGCATCGCAATCTGAAGCACATTTCTCAGAAGGGTAAATGTCAATGTGTTCAGAGAATCAATATAGCCATTCTGACTTGCAATAACCAGCGATCTTTTGTAATTGAAAAAGTAGCTAGCAGCAGAGTTCAGCAAATATAGTACATATACGATCCAAAGAGCCGGTATGCCTTGTGGTATCTCCGCAGTATCTTCGATGAAAAAATCCAAAAACGGAATAAGTAAGCTGCCCGCAAGAAGAATAAAGCAACCAACAAATCTATAAATAGACTTAAATAAATTCATTAAGGCTGCTATTTTTTTCTGATTATTTTCCGCTAATGGTTTATACAGCTCATAAATGATTGCAGTACCAAATCCCAGCTCAGCGAAAGACAGCATAGAAAGAATGTTTGTAAATAAACCGTTTATTCCCAAATAGCTTGCGTCCAAATACTTAATAAAGAATGTTCGTGTTACAAAACTTAGAACCAATGATACAGCTTGTCCGGCCATTGCAAATGAAGTGTTTCGTAATGAGTTTTCTATTCTATTCCCCACAATCTAACCCCTTTCCTCCGTTAAAACTGAGTGCTATTTGTTTGTGATGCGATGGATAACGGCCTCAACAGTCTTTGCAGATTCATCCCAACTAAATCTTTTAGCATTAGCAGTACCCTTAACCACTAATTTTTCATATAAGCCTTTATCTTCAATAAGTTGTAACATTGCTGCGCTTATCTCAGCCTCTGAATATGGATCAACCAAAATAGCCGCGTCCCCGGCAGCTTCAGGCATCGATGATGTGTTTGAAGTAATTACTGGAGTACAAGCTCCCATAGATTCGATAATCGGAATACCAAAACCTTCATAGAGAGAAATAAAAATGGAGGCAAAAGCAAGTTGGTAGATGGCGACCTTGTCTTCTTCGTCAATAAAGGTCGTAAAATGCACAGTTTCTTCAATACCTAGTTTTTTAGCCAGTTCGATTAATCCCTTGTCCTGCTTGGTAATCACTAATTTGTATTCTTCACGAATCTTTGCACTAAGAAGAGAGTATGCCGTAATTAAGCGCTCCAAATTCTTATGCTTTCGAACACCGCCAAAATATACAAAGAACTTATCCGGAAGTCCATATTTGCTTCTTACAGCATTCAGCTCATCATCGGTAATCATTTGGTTAAAACGACCATAGTCCACGCCGTTATAAACAACCGTAATGTCCTCAGGACGCAAATTATAGTACTCAATCAAGTCTTGCTTAGTTGCATTAGATACCGTAATAATATGATCTGACACAGAGATAGCATATCGAACTTTATCGTCATAAGCTCTAATAATCTCTGGCTTCTCACTATTAGCCTTTTGCAATATTATATCGTGTATTGTACTAATAACGGGGGCTTTATAGATTACTTTCGGTAAGCTATAGGTACAAAACAAATTCACATCTGCCTGTCCCATCATCATTTCATAACTGAAAGGCATCCTATGATTGTATACAACTCTATGAGGGATTATCGAATACTGCAATTTAAAGTTGAATCTCGCGTAGTCATCCTTTCTATTTTTTCTATTATAGTTGGTACACCCAACGATGCTAAAATTCGGATTCTGAGCAAGTCGTGTGATAATCTCATTCTCAAATACTGAGATACCACTTCCAAAACTATTGGCACTAGATATATCTGCATTAATATTTATCATACTGTTTCCTCCTCGTATTACATACTGGTAGTGTCTACTTTGTACCTCCAAGATCAGCTCACCCCAGTAAAATCAAGACATACAGGGTATACGAGACATTACCTCCCCTTTCTTTAACTTGATTGACCAAATTTTTGCTTCGGGAATCACGTCAAGGCCGAACTGAAATCGCATAAAATTCAGCCTTAACAATCCAAAGGAAAAGGGGCTGATTTTTTCATATCGTACTATAACTATACACTACTACAAATCTTCTCTACGACTGACAATATATCTATATATAGCATACATAACTATTGCTATAGCTATAAATGTAAAAGAAAAGAATTTACCAACAAATGACAGTGCCAAATCTCTTGGTGCATACATTATTTCGTATACAGATAAAAGCATAATTGTTGATACAATCCAGCTGCATTTAGTTCCTCTTTGTACAAAATTAATGATATATGAGTAAAGCATAGAAATTAAAGCAACTCCCATATACCCAAAATCAACAAATACTTCAACCAGATAGCAACTACCAGTACCTACACCGTTTGCATATGCCACAGGATTTGCAAAATACGACAGTGGTTTACCGATATCCCAACTATTCATTGCTGCATACACACTGTTTTCATATATAAGTGCGGATTTTGCCCCAAATAGCATCTTATATATAAAATTGTTTGTCAGAAATTCGTGTATCGGTTCTAGTGTATAGATTATAAATTTATCGGGAAATTCTTTTATATTTTCTATTGCCAAACCAATTATGTATGCAGAATTACCCTCTGTGTCAAAGAAGTCAATCACCAAGTCTCCTAAACCGCCTTCAAACGATAAATCTTGTCTGTGAAACTTCCACATTGCCAATAACAGCACCATCGCTGGAATTGAAATCAACAGAAATGTCTTATATGTTCTAGTAATCCACTGTTCCCCATCTTCTTCGTCACTTCTAGCTTCTCGCAAAGGAATGTAAATCATAAAGATGAACAAGAACTTAACCGCTAGCGGATTTCGTTGTCCGTATCCTAAACTAAGAACACCTAAAAAAAGGAATGCAAAAATAACAAGTCTAGTTTCTTTTTTCTTTGGGGCAGACGCTAAAAAGATAAAAAACATAACTTCGTTTACACTTGCCAAACGGCTTACTATTCCTGGCATTCTTGAAGAATATGAAGCATAGAAGTCAACATATCCCATTGCTTGCACAAAAATAACTCGTTCAGCAATAACCGCAAATGCAAATATATATGTGCCCCAATAAAACATTTTGGCTAATCTTCTAATAAGCTCAATATCCCCTTGATTTGAGGTTGCAATTAATTCTCTATTACGTCTAACATGCTCAAATACCGAGGAAAAAAACCTAAGAAACAATAGCCCTGAAAATATCACGCCCATTGTTTCTAGAATTGTTTCTTGACTAAATTTTAATGCAAAATTCCCCTCAAATAAGTAGTTCATTGTTATTCTTCCAATATAGAACAAGAAGTATGTCAAATTGATTACAAGAAAAATATATCTCTTGCTATATTTCGCCATACTATAGCAAAGATTAGATAGCCAAATAAAATTGATTGCCCAAAAAATCGACACATCAACATCGCATTCCATTCCGACTATTGCCAACACACATGAAATCCACAGTAATAACATTGCTATGGGTCCGAATAGATTGGTCTGTTTATCTCTTATCCAATACATTCATTCTCTCCCCTGCACAAGTCATAATAAAAACGCAAATAGTTGTCTGTAGCGCAATACTTTTCTTCCCAAATCTCTCTTGATCTGAGAGCCATTTTTCTTCTATTTTCAATAGAAGTGTTGTATACATTTTCAAGAAGTTCTGTCAGCTCATTTACATCAAAATCTTTTTCAAGTAAATACCCATTCTTTCCTGTTTCGATAAGCTCCCTTGTACCTCCGACATCTGTAGCAACTATAATTTTGCCAAAAGACATGGCTTCCATTATTGACACCGGCACGCCTTCATTCTCTGATACATTAATAAAAATCTCATATGTTTCTTCATTATATGCTTTAAGAACTAGTTCATTTCTAGTTTCACCCTTTAAAATACACTGTACATTAGGGTTTGTGATCCCGGAAACAACTTCCTTCAATTTCTCGAATTCAGATCCGTTTCCATAATGCGTCCATATAACAGGTACCTTGATATTTTTAAGAGCTTCTGCAATCAGATGAACTCGTTTTACAGGTCTTACCCAAGAACAAGAAACAATATGCAGGACTTTTTCATCAAACGTAAAATTCGTACCTTTATCGTAAGTTCCTAATCTGCTAATCTTTACGTTAGGATGATATGTAAGATACTGGTTATGGATATAACTGACACCATCTTCAGAAATCGAATATATGGTATCGAGCTCTTCAAATATCTGCTTACGCATTGGCAAGAACTGTCCGCGTGCTGCTGTTTCATATAGGTCCCCTCTGTGGCATCTGCTCACAGCTTTACAAACTTCAATAGAATGCTTTCGTTTAATAAGACAGGCTGTATATGCGCTATAATCCATCCAGTATGCGTACAAGGTTACAGTATCATCCTTGCCTATAAATTTTGACATTGCTTCTGCTGCATGATTACAACGCATTGCAAATAATAAGAGGGTTTTCATCTTTTCGACATTTGCCTGCCCACTGTGGAACAATCTCATAATCTCGCTATAAAAATCAGCACTTAGAATTGTCTTAAACAATGCTATAAACAGCTTTTTCTTCTGCTTAAAATCATTACAAAGCACGATTTTAAGGCGATTATCACGTAGCTTTACGTATTTCCATTCAAGGCTACTGCTGTCTTCATATACAAGCATTGGTAACAGGATAATCTCATCAAAATTATCTGGAACAAACTGCAACTCATTTGATAAAAAGGCTTCACCGTTTGCATATGGATACTTCCCTGTTATAATAACCAACTTACGTTTCATTTTATATCTCCTTTAGAATAGCCTTCCAATGCATCTTTCAAAAAAGCCTCAAAACTATCGTACACCGGACTGGTCTTTAAGAAATCAACAATGATTTCCGATTCTTCGTCACCGTTCCATTTGGTGTTAACATTGTATTTCTTCAACTCTTCCTCATCACGTTTCAGAAAAAGTGGGAAAAAGGCAGTCATTTTCGACACTGAAGGAGCTTTTCCGTAGTGATTATAATAAGTTCTGACAAATAGTTTTGCTTCTTCTATGTATTCTTTCTTTCTTCTCTCAAAATGATCATCTAGACTTCTAATAATCCTAGCTGGGTTTCCAGCGACGACACAATTATCTGGGATATTTCCACTGACAACGCTGCCTGCTCCGATGATAACATTATTCCCAATATGGGTTCCCATCAGAATAGTAGAATTCATACCAATAAATACATTATCGCCGATAATCGTTTCCCCAGCCTCACAAACGATTTCGTGATATGCCCGTCTTAAAACAGACCGGCTATAATCATGGGTGAGAATTGTACACCCTTTCGTGATTTTGCAGTATTCACCGATTTTTAGCATCCAAGGTCTTTGTCTATCGATTGTTTGGGTATTTGGACCATAGAAAATCGTTCCTTTTCCAACGGTAATTCCCTCCATGCGGAGGATCATATTGAAATCTTCCGGCTTTGCTAATTTAGGCAGATATTTGACTTTAAATTTCAAAAGCAGAAGTTTGTATTTGTTCATTTACTATCCTCCTCACATCAGACCACCTTCATTAGTAGCTTTTAATATGTTTTTTTAAAGTGGCAAGTCCCTTTACAAGCCATTCAGACTTGCAGCAGATTGCTATTTTGAATAGCTTCTGGTCCATTCTACGAGCGTTTGTCAACTGACATACTTTCTGGATTGTACTGTTGTTCAATATCTCTGTAATTGACTCTTTTCGATGAAGATTTGCTTCAATATTGGATATAATCGAGCTATAGAAAAAATCAGCAAGCTGTTGATAATCCTTATCAGTATACCCGACTTTCCAACTGTCACACATCGCAGTAATCTCATCGAAAATAAAAGCCAATGTTCTATAATAGTCTTTTTTTAGTTTCAGTGTATATTGTTTTTCGTCTACTCGATAATGATAGAAAACCTGATCTGTCAAATACATACTGCTGACAAACATGAAATATCGGTAGTTAAATACAATATCCTGACTACGGCGTAAGTCTGGAAAACATACACCATTCTCACGTATAATACCAGCCCGATACAGCTTTCGCGTTGGCGCACCTAAAAGCCCCTTTGACAAATATTCAATATATTTTCTTCTTACGCTCTCTGTATCTGTAAGAAGTTCGCTTCTATAATTGGTCTTACTCCCTGGTTTACTGTTATTTTCATAGAATGTCTCATACCCGGATACTACCAGATCGACCGTATGCTTTATCTGTGCCTGAAGCAAGAGCTCTACCATATTTGTATCAACATAATCATCAGGATCAACAAAGATGATATATTCACCCTTAGCACAGCTTAAGCCGTTATTTCTTGCAGGGCCGGAACCGGCATTTTCCTGCCAAATAACCTGAACCCGAGCATCATTTTTCTCGTATTCCAACGCAATTTCATACGAACCATCAGTTGCACCATCAATTACAACAATGATCTCGATATTTTCATATGTCTGTGCAAGCAAGCTATCTAAGCAAACCGAAAGATATGGTTTCACATTGTAGGTCGGCAGAATTACACTAACTAAAGTATCCATTTCGTCCCCCTCAAAGTTTTATTCAACAAAATAATCTTGTTTTTCTTCGTGATAGTTTGCCCAGTCTTCAATAGAACCAACGACTTTGGCAGGGTTACCGGATATTATAACATTATTCGGAATTTTTCCTCGAACAACACTGCCTGCTCCAACAATAACATTATCACCGATTGATGTTCCAGGAAGTAGAAACGCTCTTGCCCCGATAAAACAGTTTTCCCCAACAGATACCGGCCTCAAAAATCGAGCCGGCTTCTCTATTCCGATAGTTTTTAGACCCTTCGTAATAGAATAATCGTGGGTCAAGAACACTGTCTGCATCGATATCGTTGTATTCTTGCCAATGGATATTAAACTATAATTATTTCCATCAAAATATGCACTGGGATCAATAAAACCATAACCGTTTGCATAATAATCCTCTGCAATATTGACGCCTATTTTTCTCAGGAACTTAGGATAGAGCTTTTTGTATCCCTTAGGATAAAAAATCGCCATTTTCTTTAAAATACTGCGCTCCACTACCTGCAAGATCTTTTTAACCTTCATAAATTAATCTCCATTCGCATCTATTTCCTGGCATAAATGATTGTTTCATATAACCTTACATACTCATTGAATTTCTTCATTTCCTCAAATTCCAAAGCCTGCCTCACACATGCATCAGAACTGATTTTTTTCCATTCCTCGCTCAGGATATACTGACAGAGTCCATCGATATTTCCCTGCTCGATAATCTTTCCGAAATCATTCCCCGCTGCCTCGACGGAGCCACCGGTATTGTATGTCACGACCGGTGTTCCGCAAGCAAGTGCTTCCAGATTCGTTGTCGGATAATTATCTTCATATGTCGGATTGACAAAAATATTCGCTGTGGTGTAAATTTCAGCAAGTTCTCGAACACTATCAGTACGCTCAATACCAATAATCTGTTCAGGCAATGCCTTTTTCTGTTCAGAGGTAAGACCGATCAATGCGATTACATAATCCTTCGGCAATAATTCAGATAATTGCAAAAAATCATCCAGACCCTTGGATTTCGCCCATGTCGAAGAAACACCGATAATCAGGGTCTTATCTTCAATATTATATTTTCTTCTAAAATGCCCTTTTACTGGTCTGAAGTTATTTAAATTAATGCCATTATTTATAACTATAACATTTCTATTTTTTAAGAATGACTTCTGTACTAATCCTTTAAGCCATTTCGACGGTGTTACAACCGTCAATCTATCATAATCAGCATATAGTTCTTTCTTTTTCTTCCAATTCCATTCAGAATTATCGAGCAACCAGCTCGTAGGATGATGCGCTTTCTGCTCACAATTGTGACACCCTGTCTTCCATTTTTCGCAATTAACCAGATCAAAGTATGGACAATGTCCGGTAAACGCCCAGCAATCATGGAAAGTCCAAACAACAGGAATGCTTTTTTCTCTTATATACTTAAAAAGAAGTTCCAAGTTCACATAGTAGCCGTGAACTATATGAAGCTGTATTAAATCTGGATGATAATCCTCTATCTTTCTGATAAATTCTTTGGTAACTGTTTTCGATGCAAATCCACATTTATCGGTCAATCTTGTATATAATCCATGAATCTTCTGATCCAAAGAACTGCCGATTTGAATCGTTTGCAAATCAGTACTTGCCGTATTTATTCTTCCCCATGCGATAGCACTCTCGTGTCCGTTACTTATAAGTGCGGTATTTATACCGACTGCAATACGACCAGTACATCCCCATCCGCTAAATGCGGTAATTTGCAATACTCTCATATAGCTCTCCCTATGCTTTCAAATCTCCCTGCTGCTTCATCTTTGTGCCCTTTTTCTCGCATTCATAAATCTTGGCATCCACTAAGAAGCGATACCAATATGCCTGCAAGAACGTATATATCTTTCCTTCAGTTCCATCTAAAAAACCTAATCTGAAGTAATACCTGTAAATAAAATACAAGTGTGCTCTAAAAAACTTCGGTAAGCTGTAATACCCATGATTCTTCACAAATCGCTTTACTTTAGCCTGCATGGAAGTTGAAGTTTCTTCTACAGATTCCTCACCATTTGCCGCATCAGCTTTCATTTGCTGATCCAGCACTTCTTTATTGGAATACCAATTATGCTTATTGATCCACCATTCGAGAGATTTATTATTGTTGTCGGAAAAATCGTTCTTGAATGTGACGACATCTCCATCTGTAACAATAAGATGCTCATCCATCAGCTTCATCTCGGACATTCCATGACCCACTCGGAAGACTCTCAGTAAAAACTCTGGATATTTACCTCCATGCTTGAGCCATCTCCCCATGAAGTAGACCCTTCGCCGGAGAATAACACCATTTACATTTGCTGGAAGTTTATCCAATTTTTCACCGATCTCATCAGCAAGTTCCGGTGTGAATTCCTCGTCGGCATCAACCTTCATGACCCATTCGGTCTGAAGATCAACATTATCCAATGCCCAATTAAACTGTGCGGCATGATTTTCAAACGAATGCTCATAGACTTCCGCGCCCAGTGACTTTGCCAGCCCAACTGTATTGTCCGTTGAGTAAGAATCAATAATCACAACTCTCTCTGCAACTCCCATAAATGAAGCAATACACTTCTCTAGGTTCTGTTCCTCATTTTTTGTGAGGATAATAATTGTTAAATCTGCCATTTTATTTTCCTCACAGCTTCTTAATCACTCTTGCGGGATTACCAGCGATCACACAGTTATCTTCAAACTTCCCACAGACCACAGCACCAGCACCGACAACACAGCCGTCGCCCAGCACAGTCCCCTTCAATATGATACTATTGCAGCCAACGAAGCAGTTCTTTCCTATTACGATCTCTCTACTCGGTACCAAATCACTGTCGCCGCCGTTTTCATCTCTCAACAGTTTATTTCTCGCTTCTGCTTCAATTGGATGGAAATCATTGTCCAGAATCTTGCAGTTTCCTCCGATGCAGGTATTTTCCCCGATTGTGATTTTCTTGCGGGCATAAATCGTTGCTCCGCTTATACCAACATTATCCCCGATTTCAATCTCTGCTCCTGGCGCACGTGTTACAATAATCGTCCGGCTATAAAGGCCAACCAAATTGCTAAGAAAGCTACTCTTTACCGTAACGTTCTCACCGATCTTGAGCTTTGCACCGCCTTTATTGAAAATAATCGGAACACCTTTCAGCAAGAGGTTATTTCCGTATTCTACTTTTGTCATTTTCATAACCAGCTTAAACCAGTTACTGTTCATACCTCTTGCCTCCTATTACAGTTTCAATATCGCCTCGGCATATCTCTGGACGCTCACATCTCTGGTCAGTTTCTCTTCCAGATACTTTCGTCCATTCATACCCATCTGCTTTACTTCAACACTATCGGCATTCTCTATGTACCAACGGATAATGTCCGCCACTTCTACATAATCCCCCGGCTCACAGCACTTACCGCAGTTACACTCCTCGATCAGTCCTCTGACCTCAGTTCCGTTTTCCAGCACACCGATAATCGCTTTTCCAGCTGCCATAATGCCATATGCCTTGGACGGACAAGAAACACCTTTAATGCCTTTAGCGTTCACACACCAGTGAACATCACCTGCATTCAAGCTGTAGATAAGATTCTCTTTGTCCTGGTATGGAATGAAAACAATGTTCTCAAAGTGATGCCTTTTACTATATAAAATCAACTTATCCAGCACAGAACCAGCACCTACAAATGCAAATACAATCTCTCGCCCATCTCTGGTCTTTGGTCCTTCCTCGTACACACCTGTCAGCGTGTAGCCCTTACGAAACTGCTTCAGAACCTTGATGAGCTTTTCCAAGTCATAGTACAAACCGATGTTGCCGGAATACATGATGACGAACTTTCCGTCAAGTCCATATTTTTTCTTGAACTCCAGCATCTTTTCATTGCCACCATCAAGCGGATAGATTTCCTTTTCGTCGATCCAATTATTGATCATTACCGTCTTGGGCACTTTCTTTTCTGCAAAACGTTTTTCAACAGTCTCCACTAGATCGCGCCCAACTGTGATAATCAGGTTACTACGCTTACAGCTGAACTTGTCAAACCGCATCATCACATCTGTGATGAGTTTGTTTTTACTGTATCCGACTGCAAGAACCTGCTCCGGATTAAAATCCTGGATATTATAGATATACTTAGCATGTTTTACCCATTTCCCCCATACACCAAGCAAGCCGCCTAATATGGGAGGCTGCGAAATGGAAAAAACATAATCCATCTTCCCAACTTTAAAAGTCGCCGCCATAGCCCCAAAGAAATAGGAAACAATATTCTTGATACGGCTCTTCTTATTGGTTTTACTGAATTCCGGTACTCGGATGCGAAGTACATTTACTCCGTTGATGCTTTCTTTGTAGTATTTTTTAGTTTTATATTTATCTTCAATGGCTCCAAGATACGATGGAACCACGCAGATCACGGTAATATCAAACTTGTCCAGCATTCCTTCCGCAAGCTCACGGAGAATCTGACCAGTTGATGCAGTATCCGGTATGTAATAATGTGCATATATAAGCAACTTCTTCTTTTCCATCTCTGCATCTCCCTTCTGTGGTAATTTCATGTCAGTCATACTGGTCAATCCCTGCCGAATATGTCATGTACATAAACCTCTTCTTTTGCATAATCTAATGCTTTCTTTATCATAATATTATTCAATCTTGTACCTTCAAAAAACGTCCTTGCCGTTTTCCTTTCCCCGAACCACCGGTATTCAGCACCTTATCTTCAGTACTGTTGCATCCCCAATGACCAGACATCTTCCAATTCCAGCAGGGAAAAACATCGTTTCTCCCTTGCTGAATCTCATTGGTTTTTGCTCGGCATCCATCGATTCTACCTGTCCGTAACCATCCAAACACATCAACACTTGGAAGGACTCTTCTCGGACCGAGAATGAAAATCCTTTACTCACTTGAATTCGCTCAGTTTCAAAGTACTTACAGCGGCACAGGAGTTCTCTCGAACATCCTGGATAATGCTTAATCAATCGAGGATTCTGCTTCACATCCGATGCCACGTTCATGTCCATGACTTGAACGGCCTTATCGAAATTCAATTCTCTCTTCTTACCATTCTTATCCACTCGGTCATAGTCATAAACACGATAGGTCACGTTGGAGCTTTCCTGGATTTCTGCAATTAAAATTCCCCTGCCTATACCGTGTATGGTTCCAGCCGGGACAAAATAAGTATCGCCCTTGTGAACTTCAACTTTCTGCAAATGCTTATCCAGCGTCCCCGTTTCAAGAGCATGACGAAGGATTTCTTCTGTCACCTTATGCTTGAAGCCATAAATCAAGCTAGCCCCTTCATCTGCGTCGATAACATACCACATCTCGGTCTTACCATTATCACCTTCATGCGCTTTGGCATATTCGTCATCCGGATGAACTTGCACAGACAGATCTTTTTTAGCATCGATGAACTTCACGAGAATAGGCAGTTCACCGTTTTTAACCTTTGTGCCCAGATACTCTGGATGCTGCTGCAGCACTTCTGTCAGCATCTGTCCTTTAGATTCACCGTTAGCTATTACGCTTGGACCGTCAGGATGAACAGAACACTCCCACGTTTCAGCGAGAGGAGTCAGGTCAATCTTCTTCCTATATTCATCCCGAAGCCTTGTGCCACCCCAGAGATAGTCTTTTCCACAAGGTTGTAACTTCAATATATCCATCGCTCTGCCACCGTTTATTCCAACGGGAACTTAATCTCTTCAGGAAACTTGATCTTGTCAGACACACTAATTTCATCACCTAGCTGAACTTCTACAATATCCAAAGCAGTGATAGCTTCCACCATGTGCTTGCACCCTGCCGCAATCGTAATCACATCACCAGTACGAAGGATTTGTTCCATACCATCCACAACGGCCTTGCCTTTACCAGAAACAACTATCCATACTTCCTCACGGTAATTATGCATATGATAGGTCATATGCTCTCCCGCTTTCATAGACACCTTAACAGTCATGGAACCTGGTTGCACATCAATCACCGTATACGTACCCCAAGATTTCTCAGCATACATCGCATCGGTTTCAATCTTCTCAACATAGGGTTTCATATAGCCACTACGCTCTTTATCAGAAATCAGAATACCGTCACCACTTGCCGCTATAATGAGATCTTTGCATCCCATACAAAGAATCGGTATATTCAGTTCGTTCACCACGTTGGTGTTCTCACAAGTCTCATCAAGGATAGCCTTGCCCTTTGCCTTATCAGACATGACCTCGGCCATCATGTTCCATGTACCGACATCTTTCCAGTCACCGCTATAACGAAGGACCTGAATACTTGGCTCCTTTTCGACCACCGCATAGTCAAAGCTAATCTTCGTCAGAGTATTATATTTATTGAAAAGGTCGCGATAATCCTCAAAATTGATCATACTGTGAGCTTTATCCAGCAAATAGCCAAGCTTAAAAGCAAAGATGCCAGCGTTCCAAAGAGCACTCTGAGCAAGATACTTCTTAGCAGTCTCAGTATCCGGCTTTTCCTTGAATTCCTTTACTTTGCTAACACTATCGCCACTCTCCGGAATGATGTAGCCATACTTCTCAGAGGGATAGGTCGGCTCAATACCCATCAGCGTAAGGTTCGCATCACCCTGTTCTGCCAGTTCTTGCAAAGTCTTAACTGATTCGTAGTAAGTGTTGTCCACATAAGGGTCAACCGGACAAACCACAACAGCCTCATCTACTCCAACGCCAAGCTCATCATGCAGATAAGTCGCAGCCAAAGCAATTGCCGGGAAGGTGTCACGACGGCACGGCTCAACACAGATAGAGGCCTTTTCTCCAAGCTGATTCTTGATGGCGCTCGCCTGCGATTTACTGGTCGCAATGGTGATTTTTGCATCCGCATCTATAGTCGTAATCTGCCGATAGACACGCTGTACCATTGATTCGTAGTTCTCGCCATCCTTGAACAACTTGATGAACTGCTTGCTGCGTACATCATTTGAAAGAGGCCAAAGACGCTTACCGCTTCCACCAGAAAGTAAAATGATATTCATTTGTCTTTGTCCTCCGTTATTTCAATCCAAGTTTTGTCTGAATCGTGTTCTGGATTTCTTCCAGCTTCTTTTCAGCGACAATTCTATCCGCGCCCTTAACGCTATAGTAGATCTTGATTTTCGGCTCCGTGCCAGACGGACGAACAGCAATCCAGGAACCATCCTCCAGAACGTATTTGAGAACATTGGAGGTCGGCAGTGTGCCAAATCCAGTCTCTGCTTCCACCGGCTTGCTATAGTCCGTCACAGAGGCAGTGCCCTCGAACGGAGAACCAGATGCCCGAAGCTCCGTCATCATGGAAGCGATTTTCTCCAGACCGTCCTTACCTTTTAAAGTAAAGCTATTCAGCACATCTCGGTAATAACCATACTCGGCATAGATTGCGTTCATCTCATCCAGAAGCGTCTTGCCCTTTGCCTTTGCTTCCGCTGCCATCTCGCAAATCAAAAGAGAACTCACCACAGCATCCTTATCGCGGGCATGAGTGCCAGCAAGATAGCCGTAGGACTCTTCATATCCGAACAGGAAATCGTAGTCCTGCTCTTTATTTCCATTCTGTTTTGCCTGCTCAAACTGAGTAATCTTCTCACCGATAAACTTGAAGCCGGTCAGCGTGGAGAACACAGAAATCCCATGCTTACGGGCGATATGAACTCCCAGTTCCGATGTAACAACTGTCTTTACCACAGCCGGATGTTGATATTTGCTCATGTCGGTGTGCGTCAGAATAAAGTTCAGCAGCAACGCACCGACCTGGTTTCCAGTCATCAGCTGATAACCGTCAGCAGTTTTCACCGCAATGCCCACACGGTCACTATCCGGGTCAGTTCCCAAGACAATATCCCCTCCAGTACGTTTCGCCTGAGCAATACCCAGTTCCAGCGCACGGCGGTCTTCCGGATTCGGAGATACAAGCGTCGAGAAATCACCATCCGGATTCACCTGGTCTGCAACAGCATCGATCTGTGTGAACCCATCCATTCGGAGTACCTTCTGAACCGGGACGTTACCCGTTCCATGGAGAGGCGTATACACAATCTTCAGATTCTGCTTGGCAGCGAGGCCTGCATATCTGCTCTGCTTCAGAACGGCCATCACAAAGTTGTCCGTCACATCCGCCATAAAAATCAATGAATCATCGCCGTTGAAGTTAATTATGTGGTAATCTGTGATGGCATCGACATAGCTTATAACCTGTTTTGCTTGCCCAGGGACGAGTTGGCAACCAAACTCGTCATATACTTTGTAACCGTTATACTCTTTCGGATTGTGACTGGCAGTCACAACAACACCCGCCAGCGCGTTCCAGAATTTTACTGAAAAAGAGAGTTGAGGAGTAGGACGGGCATGTGCATGAAGATACACACGGATGCCCATACCGCTCAGTACATTCGCAGCTGTGCGGGAGAAGAATTCACTATTGTTACGGGTGTCATATCCAATAACCACACCGCGGTTTTTGCAAGCTACTGCGCCATAAGTATCCAGTAGATATCTGCCAAGGCCCATTGTCGCTTTACCTACGGTGTACTTGTTCATGCGGTTGGTGCCAGCGCCCATTACACCGCGCAGACCGCCTGTGCCAAATTCAAGCTCCCGATAAAAGCGGTCCTCGATTTCTTTTTCATCTTTAATGGCTTCAAGTTCCTTACGAGTTACCTCATCGAAGAACTCTTCATTCAGCCACTGTTCGTATCTTTCCTTATAGTGCATAAATCTAAACCTCTACCATTTTTCCAAACAGTGAATCTAATCACGAATCATGTTCAGTCGCGCTGGAAAATGTCGCGTGTATAAACCTTTTCCTTCACATCATCCAGACACTTGTCATATCGATTAGCGATAATGGCATTACTCATAGCTTTGAACTTTTCCAAATCATTAACTACAACACTTCCAAAGAATGTGCTGCCATCCTCCAGAGTGGGTTCATAGATAACCACCGTAGCTCCCTTTGCCTTGATGCGTTTCATAACGCCCTGGATACTGCTCTGGCGGAAGTTATCGCTATTGCTCTTCATAGTCAGGCGATAAACCCCAACTGTCGCAGGCTTCTCTTTGCTCTTGCTGTACTGGTTGTCTTCCTCGTATCCGTAATAGCCAGCCATTTTCAGCACACGGTCGGCAATGAAGTCTTTTCTGGTTCTATTGCTTTCAACGATTGCTTCAATCAGGTTTTCCGGCACATCAGCATAATTTGCCAACAGCTGCTTGGTATCTTTCGGCAAACAGTAGCCTCCGTAGCCGAAGCTCGGATTGTTGTAGTGACTGCCGATACGAGGATCAAGACATACGCCGTTGATGATCTGCTGGGTGTTCAGCCCCTTACTCTCTGCGTAGGTATCCAACTCATTGAAGTAAGCAACACGCAGGGCCAGATAGGTATTCGCAAACAGCTTCACCGCCTCTGCCTCGGTAAATCCCATAAAAAGAGTATCTATATTTTCCTTAATCGCTCCTTCTTGTAATAGCTCTGCAAAAGTATGTGCTGCCTCAACCAAACGTTCATCCTCCAAATCCGTCCCGACAATAATACGGGAAGGATACAGGTTATCATACAGAGCCTTAGACTCTCTTAAAAACTCCGGGCTGAATATAATGTTCTTGCTGCCAAACTTCTCACGGACGGATGCGGTATATCCAACCGGAATCGTAGACTTGATAACCATGATGGCATCCGGATTATATTCCATGACCAGTTTGATCACAGCTTCAACCGCCGATGTGTCGAAGTGTTGCGTATGGCTGTCATAATTTGTAGGAGCAGCGATTACCACAAAATCCGCATCAGAATATGCGGCCTTTGCATCCAGAGTTGCTGTCAGGTTCAATTCTTTTTCTGCTAAATATTTTTCGATATAGTCATCCTGAATCGGAGATTTGTGGTTGTTGACCATCTCAACCTTCTCCGGAACAACGTCCACTGCGGTTACTTTATGATGCTGAGACAACAATGTGGCAATTGATAATCCCACATACCCGGTGCCTGCAACCGCAATCTGAATCTGCTTTTCCATTTTGTATTCCTCTCTTCCCCGATGTCACTCGGACAGTTCTATCGGTAAATCAATAATTCTATATAAATCCGATATTTATCGCCTTTTATCGCCCTCTATATATCTAAACCCGAGTACATTCAGGACTCGCTTACGACTCTTGGTGTGTGATTCAGGTCAGCTATGCTGACATAACTCCAAACCGAATTCCCACGCATCTGATATACCCGGTGTTGTTTTCTATATCCATCCGCCTTTTGTCGCCCTTTTATATATTTGAAACAAAATTTCTTTTGTTCCAAATATCCCGCCGACGTCCGGCGTTCTAACTGTTCCTGGCGTCCAGCCTTCCGATTATAACGTAAGCCTCGCAGTTCTCCGGCACCGGGAAGCCTTCCATAGCCTCAATGCCTGACACTACGGTACCGTCTCGTATAACCGCATTTGGGAACTGCAGCTTTAAGGCTTCTCCAACTGCGGAATCTTTTGTATAAATTACCGTCTGTTCTTCGATTGCCAGATTATAGGTTGCCGGTGTCACTGCAGTATATCCGCCTGCCTCCAGCTGGGACTTCCAATAGGTAGCAACTCCCGGAATCTTCGTTCCGTTTAAAACAAGAATGTCCTTATCCTTATCAGCTTGTCCCGAGGTACCGGCGGACTCAGGCTCTGCTGAAGCGACCACTCCGGACGAGGCGTCTGCTGCTTCCGGCGTCGGTGTGACTGCCGGCTCTTCTTTTGCCGTTTCCGGAGCAGGCGTCGCAGACGTCCCTGCTTCTGACGTTTCCGGAACGGGCGTTACGGATACCTCTGCTTCTGAAGCTTCAGGAGCAGGGGTAGGCGTCGCCGTTTCCTCATCTTCCGGCTTCTCCGTAGGAGTTGCCGTTTTTTTCTTCTTAGACTTCTTGGGAGTGGGTGTTGCTTCTTCCTGACTGATATCCTCTTCATCAGAAATCAACTCTTCGTTTTCCTGCTCGATGATTTCCTGAGCCTTATCCTGTCTTTCCTGCCGCTGGAGCCGGGAATAGTAAACGATATAGCCCAGGCACCCCAACAGCACTATGATGATAATGATATACAGAAATGTTTTAAGCAAATTCCGCTGTTTTCTGTTATGATTTGACATCAGCCTATTCCTTCCTTAATGAGAGGTTTCAATTAGCGGTTTCTCATAGAAGAAGCGCCTTTTTTGATAGTTGCGAAGAACGGTCCTGTACATGGGAACTCAGCAGTGAATTTACCTGTGTCGGATTCTAATTCCTTCGGCTCGATGAAATATACGCCCTCGTCGTCTGAGGTGTCTACTTTGTTCTCAACCTCTTCTTCCAGTTCTTCATGAGCTTCGTCTTCAATCTGAACAATAACGACGTCTTCCTTCTCTGTTCCTACAAGCGCTTCGCAGCTTGGAACGGTTACTTCGATTCTTCCGTTTTCAAGAAGCATACCGTCGTCATATTCAAAGGATGACAGAGTGGTAACCGGCTCAAGTTCTGTAGGATCTACAATGTTTCCGTCGATGGTCTTAAATTCTTTATTCACGCCGTCTTTTCCTACGAATTTTCCGCTTTCGTCCGCAAAAACGACTCCTGCTTTTTCCAGAATCTCTTTTGTAGTATACGTTACCTCCTGATCCTGGAGCATATCGATAATATCCACGATCTTTTCGCTTCTCTCTCTGTATTTATCGATCACAGAGGTTACAACCTTGATAATTCTCCCCAGGAAATGTGAACTTGTGTATTCGCTGTCGATGTTTACATTATCCTCTGATTCCATGGCATTTACCTCACCGATACTCGGGTTTGCGTATACCGGCGCGGCCATGCTGCTGAATGTAACGGTTACTGCACATAAAATTGCTGCTGCTTTTTTCATATCCTTTATCCCCTTTCCTAAATTTGGATACTTCATTGATCTTTCTATGTTAAGCCTTTCCTAAAGCCCTAACATCACGCAACTTCCAGATAGAAGAGTTCGATGATCTTCTCCCTGAGAGCTTCTTCGTCTACGTAGAACTCATCATGCTCTTCTCCCAGCTGATCCTCTCCTTCCGGACGGTAATAATCCTCATCGGTAAATTCCACGGTATCCAGAAGATTGACCAGCTTCAAATATTTGTTTCTGGTAATACTGGTCTGCAAGTAGTTCTCCATGTCGCCGATCTGATCCCAGATTCCATTGGCGTCTTCCTTCAGCTTCTCCTTCATCTTCGCCACATATTCCGTCACATATGCCTGCTGGCGCTCGATTCTGCCTTCATTGCTGTAGTCCACCTCTGTGTCCCTGTAATGCAGGAAGTCAGCTACGTTCGTATCATCCAGGGTAACCCGGGCTCCCTCTGTCATTTCAGGATAAAGGTCGGCCAGATCATTGTTGGGAACCTCCAGGGTGATTCCTCCTGCCAGATCATTGATATAGACCATGGAAGACTGATTTGTCACGGCATATTCATTGATGGGAATTCCACCCAAAAGTTCGGAAACGGCTTCTTTCAGATTTTCGCAACTGACCTTTCCTCCGTCCCCGTAGGCATAGGCATATCCCAAATGAGTAACATAGGTTCCGCGATCCGTACCATTCATCGTGTATCTTCTTACCTCTGTCATTGTATCACGGTTCAGGGCAATAATCGTCATTTTTTTATGTTTTTTATCAAGAACAATAAGCGAGACGCTGTCCGCTCTCGGCGCAGAGGCATATCGTTCATTAACAGTCATCTCCCCCTGGGAGTCCACGCCTGCATAAAGGACGGTGGTAATCAGGGAATTGTATTGATAGTTCTTACCATTATAGGTAATATTCCGATAACCGCTTCCCATATCTACATTCACACCGGCTGTAACATTCCGGCTCTCCTGAAGCTTCTGGGTATGATAGACCCATGCTCCTGCCGCCCCGAAAAACACAACTACAATCAGCGCGCACGCCGCTGCAAATTTCCGGTGCTTCCGAAACCAATATCCGGCTCCTCTATGCTTATGATGCCTGTGATGTGACGAACTTCTGCCATGCTTCATCTTTTTTCAGCTTCCTATTTTTTCTTTATGTTTCTTTTTTGTTTCTTCTCTTTTATTTTTCTTCCTCTGA
>JAUNGB010000030.1:23949-52316 GCA_030524715.1 Eubacteriales bacterium
CATAGCCATAACCGTATTTACCGCCATAGCCATACTTCCCGCCGTAGCCGTATCTGCCTCCGTAGCCATAGCCGCTCTTCCTGGTTCCCATTTTGTTAAGGACCACTCCAAGAAGCTTAACGCCTGCAAATTCCAGCTGCTGCTTGGCGCGAACCGCCTGGGCGCGTTCTGTAACACCGCTCTCCACAACAAGCACAGTTCCGTCGCACTGCTTGGCTATCAGCGCGCCGTCAATGACAAGATTAACCGGGGGCGTATCTACTACCACATAATCGTAATGCTTCTTCAGCTGCGCGATCAGCTGTTCAAACAGAGGACCCGATACAAGCTCGCTTGGATTGGGCGACACCGCTCCTGTAAAGATAATATCCAGCCACGGATCATCTGTCCTGAAAACAATCCCGTTAATTCCGATCTTTCCGCAGAGGAATTCGCTTAATCCCGGGGTTCTGGCCGTAATCTTATATCTCTTTTTCATAACAGAATTACGGATATCGCAGTCCAGATACAGAGTCTTTTTATTAAGGGCCGCCATGCTCTTTGCCAGGCGGAATGCCAAAGAGGACTTTCCTTCATGGGCCAGGGCGCTGGTTACCGCGACGACCTTTACATTATATCCGCTGAGCTGGATATTTCCTCTGAGGACATTGATGGCCTCCCGGGCGTTAAAACGAAGTTCGGAAATCTTTGGCTTTACAACCTTCAGGTTTCCGCCGTCAAACTCAGAATTTATTTCCTGCATTGCTCTTTTTCCTCCTTTTGTCACTCCGTTTCCTCATCGTAATAAGGAACTGCCGACAGCACAGGCATATGGAGATATTTCTCGATATCCTCTTCTGTCTTTAAGGTGGTGTTCATTAACGTCTTCACTACGACAATGGCGCACACCAGCAAAGCTCCCGCCATTGCGCCGATGGCCAGATATTTGAATAAGCTGGGCATCAGCTCGACTACGGCGTCTGCCTCTGCATAATCGATAATTGTAGGCTCGCTGCTGCCGACGATCTGATAAATCTGTTCCACGCTGATGTTCAGCAGAGCGTTCGCTATATTCTTGCTGAGTTCCATATCATTGCAGGTAACATAAATATGTATGATATGGGTGTCTTCCGGGTTTTCTACCGTGATCAGCCCGCCTAATTCTTCAAAATCCATATCCAGCTTCATTTCATTAATCACACGCTTTAAAACGGTACGGCTTTTGATAATACTGGCATAGTCCTCTGTCAGTGCAGAACTTAACTGCAGATCGGAAAACGAAATAACGGAGTCCGTATTTGTGATATAAATCTGCGCGTCCGCCCTATAGGAAGGGTGGATGAAGAAGGTATAATAGACGCCGGTCAAGGTAGCGCAAAGCAGCATTGATACTAAGATAATCTTCCAACGATTGAGAATCTCAAAAAATAGTTCCACTAAATCAATCGTATCTTCCTGGTCATTATAATTAATGATTTGCTCCTGAGTTTTGTTTTTCTCCATGATATTCCTCTAATTCATATTTATTATATTTTGTATATTCCTGTTGAGGATCCTCTCTTGCTGCTCCCCGGACAGGTTTCTGTTGATCCACGCACAAGCCTCCGTAATGTGTAAAGGCCGGAACTCCGTTCCATGGCAGTCGCTTCCGAAATAGTCGATCAGGCCTTCTCTGGCGTCTGCTTTCCATTGATTTTTATGGAACGGCCCTCGCCGCCGCGTTAATGTATCAAAGTTCAGCTGCAGCAAAATCCCTTTGTCCTTCAGCCTTCTCAGGCTATCCTGCCCGGAAAGGCAGTAATACCTTTCGTAATGTGCCAGAATCGGCATATATCCGTTATCCTGAAGTTCCTGAAGCCCTCTCGTCAAATAGGAATATATGCAGTCCGGATCGAATTCTACTAAAACATAGCGGCTTCCTGCAAGAGTCAGTGCGTTTCCCTTATCCAGTTCCTCTACCAGACCTGTATAATAGAAGCATTCCTGGCCCGGAAGCAATTCTACGGAAATCCCCAGATTATCAGCGCACCTGCGCACTCTGTTCAGTGTTCTCAGTACCTGCCGCCCCGACGCAGAATGCCGCCCCGGATGAAAATGGGGAGTAGCGATCATTCTCACAATATGCTGACGTTCCGCCTCTACAAGAACGGCCATGGTTTCCTCCATGGTTTTCGCTCCGTCATCAAGACCCGGAAGGATATGGCAATGCATATCTGTAATGCCATACATAAAATGATATCCCTCCTTTTACTAAGTTTTTTCCTGTAAAGTCACTGTCGAAAACAGCATACACCGGAATATCATTAATGTCAACTCTTGATTTTCAGCAAATTCTTCCATAATACCATAGTAAGGCCTATAAGGAATAAGGCCTGTAATGCCTGAAATAATACCGGATAATTTCTCACGCTGATTTCCGCGTCGCTTCTTTTATACTGCGCCGTCGTTTTTTAATACGGATAATACGGTTTTAAACAAAATTTTGATGTCCAGGCCGATACTCCAGTTCCGGATATATTCCATATCCAGGCGTACCACCTCTTCAAAATCGGTAATATCGCTCCTGCCGCTGACCTGCCACATTCCTGTAATCCCGGGCTTAAACGCCATTCTGCCCCTGTGGTGCAAATCGTACTTCTCCCATTCGTCCACTGTCGGTGGGCGGGTGCCCACAAGGCTCATATCTCCCTTAAGGACATTCCAGAACTGCGGGAACTCATCTATGGAAGTTTTGCGGATAAAGTTTCCGATTCCCTTTGGATTTCCGTTGCGGTCTTTCTTCTCACTGCCGATAATACGGGGATCATAGTCCAGCTTGAACATAAATCCGTCTTTCATCTTGTTCTGTTCCATCAGGTCTTTTTTGCGTTCTTCCGCATCCATATACATGCTGCGGAATTTATAGATCTTAAATTTTTTGCCGTTCATGCCGATCCGGATCTGTGAAAAGAAAATCGGCCCCGGCGATTTTATGTAAATAAGCGGCCCTATGATAATAACCAGCACTGCCGTGATCAGGCAGCCTGTCAGGCCCCCTAAGACGTCAAGAGTTCTTTTATACAGAAGCTGCTTGGGAGACGCCATATTGATGCTGGTCGTCAGTACCGTGTATTCTCCAATCTTCTCAATATGCTGCTTGGATCCGCTGATGTTTTCGATCTTAGCAAGGCTTAAATGTACCGTAAGTCCCATCTCGATGCACTTATCGATCAGCTTATCAGGATAGGGGGTTTCTGACGGGACACAGATAAATATTTCATCCACCCATTCATAGCGGATATTATCCACCATAGTTCCTTCTCCTGCCACAACAGGGACGTCGTTTACTGTCTCGCCTGTCATATCCTTATCAAGAAAGATCAGCCCTGTAATGACAAAATCCTGATAAGGCTCCGAGTAAATATGCTGAATCACGCGCTCCGCCATATCGGAAACAGTTACCACTACAATGGAACGTTTGGCGGACTTGCCATGTCCATGGCTTATTAAATATTTTTTCCATAAAACGCGGGTTGCATAACAAAGAATAAGATATTCTATTGCAGTAATAACAAAGGTGATCCTGGAATAGGAGGATGCATCCTGTGTCAAAAACAAATATCCATTTGCCAAAAGCATTACGATGATCACATGCTTTGCCGACTTGGTAAATTCTTCATAAAAACCTCTTTTCAAAATATTGCTGAATGACTGTGTGAAGAACGCAACAGCAATCTGACAAAATATCAGCGCGATCGCTTCATTCCGATACAAGGGATTGGAATATGGATTTGTAAACCCATGGCGAAAAAAATATGCCGCAATAAAGGCCAACTGCAGACATATGACGTCCATAAAGATAAAATCCCAATGTTTCAGCCATCCCTGTGCCTGTTTCTTATACATATATTCTCAACTACCTTACCCTAAATTCTATAAGTATTTTTAGCTATTACAGATTACCATTTTTTTTTCGTGATGACAATACCAAATTCAAGCATTAACATATTCTGTCAAATAACTGCCATATTTGGTACAGAATGTGCATACGCAAAGACGCCGGGAAACATTGTCTGTTTCCCGGCGCCTTTGCCGCGGAACGACTATTCCGTTTCTCGTTCAATGTTCTTGAACTCTTCTGTGTCGAAGAACTCCTGGATGGTGATCCCCAGGCCGTCACAGAGTTTGATAAGCGTGAAGATTCCCGGATTCTTGGTGGCGCAGTGAATAATGTTCATGATCGTCGTAATCGGTACAGTAGATTTGTACGACAATAAATAGTAGGACATTCTCCTTTCCTTACATAATTCACAAATACGCTCCGCAAGAAGTTTCTGTTCTCTTTTTTGCTCTCTCATTCGTACTCCCTCTTTCTTTATTTAGTATTATTTTATAACTTTTCTAAGGCAAATTACTACCTTATATATTAGTAATACGAAATAAAATGGCCAAAATCACATTTTTTTCCATAAAATTTTTATTTTTTGGCCTAAATTTTTGTTAGGTCGGTCTGAAGTTCCCTCATATGATAATGCACACCAGGCCGCCTTTGCTGTCGTTGACGATTTTCTGCATGGTATCCTGGAGCTTTGCCTGGCTTTCCTCGCTGATCGCCGTGATCTTGCTTTTGATGCCGTCCTGCACAAGCTGTTCGATGGATTTGCCGAAAATGTTCGTCTCCCAGACGCTCTCGCCTCTCTGGCTGCTTTCCCCGATGTAGGCGATCAGATCCTTCGCCTGCTGTTCTGTTCCCACAATAGGGGCGATCTCCGTCTCGATGTTCGCCTTGATCATATGGATGGAGGGACTTTTGGATTTTATTTTTACGCCGTATTTATTTCCCTGCCTGATGACTGTCGGCTCCTCAAGCTGGATTTCCTGAAGCTCCGGGACCACAACGCCGTAGCCGCTTCCCCGTACGGTTTCCAGGGCTGACTGAACCTTCACATACTGCTCTTTCATGGCGGCAAGCTCCTTCATGGTGTGGATCAGGTCGTATTCGCTTTCCATGGGGATACCGCTCATTTCGCTGAGCATCTGGTAATAGTATTCGTCGTTTACCTGGATCCGTACTTTTACCGCGCCGTCGGACAGGCTGACGTTTTCAAGGAGCGTATCCTGTACATACGGACCGGACAGCCGCAGGGAATCTCTGGTAATGTCGCGGATATGGACAAGTTTTTTCATATATGCCCTGATCTGTTCCAGGATCTGTTTTTTCAGTTCGTGATCCACCGGAAGCATTTCCACCCATTTGGGAATGAAAAACCGGATCTCGCTGACCGGAAATTCATATAATACCTTTTCCAGGATCCGGCTGACGTCTTCCTTTCGGAGCTGTTCACAGTTTGCGGTCATAGCCGTGACCTGATATTTCTCCTGAAGGCTTTGGGCCAGGTTCAGCGTTTCTTCTTTATAAGGCTTCTGGGAATTTACCAGAATGAGAAAGGGTTTTCCCTGCTTCTTCAGCTCGGCCACCGTCTTTTCTTCGGCTTCCAGGAAATTTTCCCGGGGAAGCTCCCCGAAGCTGCCGTCGCTGGTGATCACCAGGCCGATGGTGGAATGCTCTTCGATCACTTTGCGGGTTCCGATCTGGGCGGCTTCGTGAAAGGGAATAGCTTTGTCAAACCACGGCGTCTTTACCATCCGTTCCTTGCCGTCCTCCACATGGCCCGCAGCGTCCTTTACCAGAAATCCCACGCAGTCGATGAGCCTGACCTTTACCTTCTGTTCCCCGCCCAGCAGGACCGGGACCGCTTCCTTGGGGATAAATTTCGGCTCCACTGTAGTGATCAGCTTGCCGGATCCGCTTAAGGGAAGCTGGTCGCGCACCTCCGCCTGCTTTTCCTCTTCCATTCCGGGAAGCGCGATCAGCTCCATAAATCGCCGGATAAAGGTGGATTTCCCGGTACGGACAGGGCCAACAACGCCTATGTATATATCACCGCCGGTCCGTGCCTGGATATCCCGGTAAACCTGAAAATTTTCCATAAAAAAGCCCCCTTGCCTATATTTATACTAAAGTACGGCTCAAAATCGTTTTCCAGTTTTCTCAAATGGAATTCAATTTTCAGGCACACTTAGTATGTATTACTACATTTATATGCAAGGGGTGTCCGGATTATGTTATTATGGGCATCTTTTTATGAGCGTCTTTTTTATTGGCGCCTCGTTTTATGCGTGTCTCTTTCTATGGCCGTTTCTTTATTTGCCTCCGCACTCGCTGTCTCTTCCGGTGAGGATGTCAAGGCCGTGCTCCAGGGCTGGCATCAGGTATTCCATGCTTTCTCTGACTGCCTTGGGGCTGCCCGGCAGATTGATGATCAGGGTTTCTCCCCGGATCACGGATACGCCGCGGCTGAGCATGGCTTTAGGCGTGATGGTCATAGAGTACGCGCGGATACCTTCCGCGATCCCCGGCGCGTTCCGGTCCGCTACGGCAAGGGTTGCCTCGGGCGTCCAGTCTCTTTTGGAAAAGCCGGTGCCGCCTGTGGTCAGTATAAGAGATACCTTTTTGCTGTCGCACAGTTTGATGAGAAGCTTTTTCAGCATTTCCGGCTCATCCGGGATGATATGCTGCTCCGTTACGATGTACGGGCCTTTTTCTACTATATCGCGGATGGCCGGGCCGCTTTTGTCCTCCCGTTCCCCTGCCGCGCCCTTGTCGCTTAAGGTGATAACCGCGGTCCGGTAACGGAAGTTTTGGGAAATGATCCTCATATCATCTCCCACACGGATGGTGCCGCCGTGGATGACTTTGGCAAATACACCCTCTCTGGGCATGATGCAGTCTCCCATGATCTTGTAGATCTCACAGTGGGAATGGCATTCCTTTCCGATCTGCGTCATTTCCAGAATCACGTCATTACACTGGAACACAGTCCCTACAGGCAGGTTCCGGAAGTCGAAGCCTTCCACGATGAGGTTTTCCCCAAAATCCCCGTCCTTAAGGACGGCGCCTTTTTCTTTAAATTCCTGTATCTTATCTGCGGAAAGCAGGCTTACCTGACGGTGCCATTTGCCTGCATGGGCATCATTTTCAATGCCGTAATCCTCAATAAACACTGCTTCTCCGATGTTTCTTTTCTGTACGCCTTTTTTTTCACTGATACATACAGCCTTTACTTTACCCATGGTCATCCTCCGATCTGTGACATTCTTTTTTCTTCGCCCTGGTTTTCCCATTCTTTTTCGTAGAAATGGTGCTCCTGGAATTTTCCCCGGATGGTTTCCTTCATGGCGGACAGAAGCTGTTCTTCGTCCGCCCCTTCCCTTAACAGGCTGCGGAAATCTGTTCCGCTCTTATAAAAGAGGCAGGGTTTCATGGTTCCTGTGGAGGTCAGGCGCACGCGGTTGCATTTACTGCAGAATTTCTCGTGAATGGCGTCGATGAATCCCACGCAGCCATAAAAGCCGGGGATCCGCAGATATCTCGCAGGCCCGTTTCCCCGCCTTTCGTCCGTGGGAACCGCCCCGGGATATTTTGTTTTTATGATTTTTTCCACGTCGCCCGCCTGTATGCCTGCATACTCACGTCCGTGTCCGATAGGCATCAGCTCGATAAACCGGACGTCCACCGGCCATTTCGCTGCCAGCTCCGCAAGGCTTATGAGTTCATCGTCGTTCCAGCCCTTCAGGGGAACGCAGTTGATCTTCACCGGAATGCCGGCTTCTGCTGCCGCCTCAATTCCCGCAAGCACCTTCTCCAACCCGTAAAATCCAGTGATATCATGGAAACGCTCTGCGTCAAGGGTATCCAGGCTGACATTGATTCCGTTGATTCCCGCTTCCAAAAGAGCGGGCAGATGCTTTTCCAGAGTCGTGCCATTTGTGGTGATCGTTACCTGCTCCACTCCCGGAAGCTGTTTCAGCCTTTTGATAAAATCCGTACAGCCCCGCCGTATCAGCGGCTCGCCTCCTGTGACCTTAAAGCGGCTGATGCCCAGCTTCGCCGCGCAGGCGCATAATTTCAAGATTTCTTCGTATGTGAGTATCCGTTCAAAATCCAGTTCCGGGGTGTCTGACGGTATGCAGTACCGGCACCGCAGGTTGCACCGTTCCGTGATGGATACTCTCATATAGTTTATTTCCCGTCCCAACTGATCTTTCATGGCTTTTCTCAGGCCTTTCCTTTCCCAAAGCCGCAGTTTGGAAATGTGCAGGTTTTACAGTTCAGACATAAGCCTCCTTCTCCCAAAGCTGCCAGGTCTTCCGCAGTGATCGGGTCGTCCGCCATGATCCTTGGAAGTACCAGGTCAAAGATGGTGCGCTTTGCGTACATGACGCAGCCCGGGAGTCCGAGAATAGGGATGCTTTTTCCGTCTTTTTCGTAATATGCCACCAAAAGCATGGCGCCGGGAAGCACAGGAGCGCCGTAGGATACGATTCTTGCTCCCGTATCCATAATGGCTCCCGGGGTGCAGTCGTCCGGATCTACGCTCATGCCGCCTGTGCAGCAGATAAGGTCTGCTCCCTGGTCAATATATTCCATAATCGCTTTGGTGATGTTTTCTTTTTTGTCATTGGAAATGGTCTGTCCCAGAACCTCCGTGGGGTATTCCGCCAGCTTTTCTCTGATCACAGGCCCGAAGGTATCTTTGATCCTTCCGCTGAACACTTCGTTTCCGGTTGTGACGATACCGGCTTTTTTCGGCCGGAAAGGAAGGATCTGCAGGATTGCGTCCTCTCCTGCAATCTCTTTTGCGCGGTTCATCTTTTCTTCCTCAATGACAAGAGGGATGATCCGGGTTCCTGCAAGCTTATCGCCTTTTTTGACGGGGAAATCTCCGTTTCTGGTGGCGATCATCATCTCTCCCAGGGAGTTGATGGCCTTCAGCTTCTTTCTGTCTATTTTCAGGAGGCCGTCCCTTTCTGCGGTAAGTTCAATCTTGCCTTCCTTTGGCTCGCTTCCGGACATTCCCTCTCCGCGGCAGATGTCAAACAGGATCTGAGCCGCTTCATCCTCGTGGAGGATTCCTTCTTTTTTCTCCCATACGAAAAGGTGCTCCTTTCCTACGGACAGAAGTACCGGGATGTCTTCCTCTGTGACGATATGGCCTTTGCGGAATACAGGGCCTTTTGTTTTATCTTTAATAATCTGAGTGATGTCGTGGCACAGCACATGGCCTACGGCATCTGCGGTTGCTATTTTTTTCATGTTGTCTCCTTTTATATCTCATTCTGGTATATTATCTGGTGTCTCAACTGGTATCTTATCTGATATCTCATCTGGTGTCTCACCGATTTTTATATTGTAACATGTTTTTTCATTTTTTGCATATTCCGGCGTTTCTTTGGCTGAAAGGCTTCTGAACATTTGTTTTTCTATTTCACTGTAAATGTTGTCTCTGTTTTCTTTTGTGATCTCATAAACGCAGACATCCGGCCTGCTTTGGATAGCACGGATAAACTCCTGGTCTGTCTTTTGCAGGACGCCTGTTACCAGAAGCTCTCTGTCAAGACAGCGGAAAATTTCTTTTTGGAAGCTTTCTGCTTTTTTCTCCGCCTTGCCGATTTCATCCATGCAGATCACCGCCTGCTTTCCGGCGCATTGCTTCAGGATTTCCACCCCAAGGGTTTCAAAGGTCTCCGTTACGGGAATCATCTTCCGCTCTCCTGTCCGTATGACTACAGGGGAATCGTTCTCGTATTCCCTCATGGGAAGCAGGCTGTGAAGATAATAGCCTTTTTCCATTCCCTCAATGGCATATTTCCGGGTTTCATAGCCGACGACGTCTATCTGACAGGTGCGCGCCTTGTCCAGTAGTTTCCGGAGTATGGTGGATTTTCCAATCTGTTTTTCTCCTGTAAGAAAGATATGCAGCCTGCCGGAGCCGTCCGGGTGTGCTTTCAGAGACTGGCATTCTCTTTTTTTCTCATTTTTATGGCATCCGCACTGGCAAAAGCCGGAGACGCTGCCCGGAGTCTGTAAAAGTTCAATGGGAAAGGTGATTTCCTGTGTCTGCTCCACCAGGTCTGTGAGCTTTGTTATTTCCGTGAATACGTTATATACCGGAAGATGTCTGAAGTTTTCTCCGGCTGCTTTTTCTCCGGCTGCTGCATTTTGTTCCTTTGATTTTCCCGCGATCCGTCCGGAAATGGCTATGGTGTTTGCATTCGCCCGCTCGGCGATTTCTTCTTCTGTATGAGCGCATACGATCCGGGGAACTGCCGCCTCATAATCGCCTTCCACGATCAGGTAATCAAGGTTCAGCTTCGGGTACAGTTCGTTGATCTCCATCCCTTTTGGATAGATCACGGTTGTTTCATTTTTTGCCCTTGCGCATACAAGATCCGCGCCTGCGGCCATATGGCGGGCGGTATTGCTCTTTGGGTCATCTATGGAAAAGGCCGGACAAAATACTGTTTTTACAGTTCCTGCCCGATACCCTCTTTTTTTCAATTCTTTGATCAGTTCTGTTACTACGGTTGTTTTTCCTGATTTTCTGATTCCTACTACACTGCAGATTTTCAATCGTTTTCCTCCACACAATGCAGAATCGTAACTCCCTTGCACCAGCGGCGGGGATAACTCTCCTGCGCGATTATCAGGCGGTATCCGCCTTTTTCTTCTGTCAGTATGACATTGTTTTCTTTCAGGATCTCTTCTTTGGATACGGCGGCGACGGCGCCGTCCTCACAAATACATTCTACCTGAAGGACGCCGCTCCAGTCCTCTCTCATTTCACGGAGCTCATACCCCCGAAATGTACGCCCCTCTTTTGTTACAACAGTTACCTGCTGCTGTTTTTCTTTTATCCACATAGCTTTACTTTATCTTGATTTTCTTTTAATCCTCTTTCATAAAGTTGACTCTATTGTATTATTTTATATGTATTTTTACTTTGCATGAGCAACTGTATGATTCGCATACGTATCCCACGTTGGTTCATAATCCTCCGTAGCTTGATTTCCCCACATATCCCAGCCTTCTCTGACCCCTCTTGCAAACAATTCAATTCTGGGGCCCTGACTGCATGCCTCAATAATTGGTATAATTTCATCTGGTTTACGGCTATGTTCCCGTTTCATCGCCCTGATAATATTCACCTGTGAACGAGCTGGTTGGAGAGTTCTGTTTGGGGCGCTTTTTTTCTTAATCCCAAACAAAATCAATTCTGTAACGTTTCTAAAGTAAAATCCAACTCCACGGCCATCCGGGCCTCCATCTTTTCTTACTTTTTCCCAGACAATATTTCCTTTATATTCAAATCCCCACGCATCCATTACTTCCAATCCATCCGGAAGCAACGCATTAGGAACCCACAAATAGAGATGTGCCTTCTCTCCCGTAATATCCGAAACAGGCAACGCTTTAATATCTGAAATCGTCATCGTTTCATAACGAGTCAGGCGTTTATGCTCTGGCGCAACCTTTCCTGTTCTATTCTGGAACTGCCACGGCGGATCTGCATAAATTGTATTATATTTCTTTCCGTTCGTAAATTCCTTCAAGTTTTGTATAGTACTTGCTAAGTCTGCCATATTCTTCAATACATTCCTTTCCAATTCCTATTGCTAAAATGGGGCATCCGCCATTGCGTCTTGAATCGAGTCTATACGTTAATTTTCCCATCCAAGTAGTACTTGAGCCATATTTCTTAATCAATGGCTGACCATTATTGTCTTTTTCCAACTTAAAAATATCATTTAGAGCCTCTGCCCTTGTTACAATAACCCCCACATCAATTAAACCACAATCAAAATAAGTTCTCATCGCTAATAGATCACGATCAAAAGTTTGATCTTTACTATTCCATTCAAGGTCAAAGGCGACTCTGTTTTTCAGGAAATCAATATTATGACCATCAATATATCCTTCGATTGTCTCAACTTCATACGGTTCATCTGCAAAACGCCCTCTCCGCTGCGCTGTCTGACGGGGATATTTCTTGACAATCAAATCACCACTTATCCTGATTTCTCTCCATCCGTAAGGATATAACACATCATCAAATTTCTTTGGTACCGGCGATTCATTCCCGCCTGCTTTTTTAATATCTGCCAAAGTAAGTCTCAGTTTTCTTAAACATTCCTGCAATTCATTCCATTCCACAGGAAAAGCATCGTGAAGAATTTCTAAGGCATGTCCGTAATTGTAAAACTCAAATCGATCCAGAAGATCGCTGTCTATATACTTTTCTACATCCATATCAAATTATCCTTTCATTGTTTTTCCGGAAGTATTTCCATTATTTCATCCATTGCCCCCAGTTCCAGACATATTCTAGTCAGAACTTCTACTCGTACACCTTCATTCCTTCCAAGTCTCGCCATAGCATTAGTACTGATTTCAGCTCTTTCGCATAACTGAGTTTTATTCATTTTCTTATCAATAAGCACCTTCCAGAGTTTATTATAGCTGACAGCCATATATAACTTCCCCATTTTACACATAAAATCTCTCTTTTTATATCCTCTTTATATTACCATGAATTAATATCCTATTCAAGATATTCTTGAGTTTCTCAAGGATACTATCATATCTGATAATACAATTCTTTTAGTTCCTGTTAATGTTGTAAGGATTTACTACTATCTATCAGTTCACTAATGATAGAATTCAATTCTATCGTTAATGAATTGCTCCACTCTTCCGTATCAGTCGGTTTAAATCCTTTAATCAAAATTCCGAAATCATCTTGACTTTTTCCATCTCCATGAGTATCTGGTGTCAAAACAATAACTCTTTTTACAGGACGAATATTTAGTTTGCTACCAATTCCTCCAAAAAGATATTTAGATCGAGTATTATTATAATACGCTTGCAACTGCCCAAAACTAGATCGCTGTCCATTTTCATTCCAAAATGAATTAAGCTTTCGATATTTACATTCTAATATTATAGATCCCAAATACCATCCATTAGATACATCGTATACATGGATTAATATATCCGGACGATTATGTAGTTTAGAATATTCCTGTGTTTTGGCAATATAAAGTGGAAAGGATTCATTAGTATCTTTACTGTGAAATGGAAGCGCATTATCAAATATTACTTTCAAACACACCTTATTATTATTAAATTCTAGAGTTGTTCCTGTTTCCAAAAATGGAAACAATATTTTTCCAACAAAAATACTATCCCAGTTTTTTATATTCATTTCATACTCTGAAGTCAACAAATGTATAACTTTAAAATAACACCACATCTCGTAAAGATAACTACTTCTTTTCCACGTATATGAAAACTCTGGGTCAAACTCAATCTTAAATGTATCTCTTTTTAATTCTAAATACATTTGATAAAGAGTATTATATCTGGTATCCAAAATAAACGAATGTGGAATATAGGCTTGCGATATATCAGTAATCTGAAAATACCAATCTTTTGTTTTTAAAAGTGATGTTAATTTTTTTAGTTTGCAAGCAACAATTCTAAATTCCAATATACTTTTTTCCCATTCACCTCTATACTGAATAGTTTTACCAGAATCAAAAGTTTTTGAATAATCATAAACTTCCTCTAACAAATCAAGAAACTGATTTATTCTTTTTTCATAATCTAAAATAATTCTTTTCAACAATCTATTATCCTGAATATTATAATTTATTACTTTCTCTGGAACCTTATAAGTGGCTTCTGATCCTGCACGTGTCGCATAACGCCGTATACTCTCAGCATCAAATGTACAGTTCTTATTATTAGTAACCTTTTTATAATGTGTTATTATGTCATATCGAGGATTTTCTGCTATATCTAAAAGCGCACTGAGAACCGCCTGTGAATACTTTTTTATCACTATAAAATCATATAATATCTTCGGTGGCACATCCCCCTTCTTCATTTTTCCTATACCTATATTTCTTCGAACTATGTCTTGTGCTAATCCTACCATCTCACTTTCAAGATCGTCTTTCATCATAGTCCATTCACCAATGTTCATTGGTTTTGGAAGAACTTGAAGTACACCGTAAAACCATTGATTAAAACAAAAAATAGAAATTTGGAAAGAATCTACACAGAGTGCATCATAACCACTATTGCTTTTATAAAGCACGAATGACTCTTCACTAGGCATTCGATAAAGATGTCCTGCTTCATCATAAGCAATCTTCCTGTCGTCTATTGGTACGATATCCAACGCCTCTAAATATAATTTTGCATTAGAATCCTCCGAATTAAATAATATCTCTATATCATCATTTTCTTCAATCGATAAAGTTATTATACCCTTTTCCCATATTTCCTTATCGTTATCAAAAAAATTAACTCCTTCCTGATAAGATAATTTAGGAAATCTTCTTATAGTTTTTAATTCAAAAGGCAAATCAGATACAATATCCATATGATTCTAACTCCTTCTGTTTTTGTAGCACGATCTCTCTACTTGTAGCAAAATCTGACAAATCTTTATATTCATCAAAAATCCAAATAAGATTCTTCTCATTTTTGCCTGCTAATATATCTCCCAACTGATTCTCTGGTCCTCTTACTTTAGTTAAAACCCGTTGCGCTATCTGCAAATCAATTCCATTTGACAATGTAAAATTGTTAATAGTTGTTTTTGGCAAATTCCATAAATACATATCAATATTTTTAACAATTCTTGGTCCTATGCCATACTTTGTATTGGCACTATGTAACAATGTATGAATATCCCATAATAATTCATGAACTCGCTGCATATCCTCTTCGGAATTTGTTACTGTAATTGATTTATAGTCATCCATACTCCATATAACATTTACCAAAGAGCCATACTTTTTCTTCTCCCACTTCTTAGAGTAATCAAGAATATCCAACTGGATAACATTTGCTCTGTCTAAAACTTTATCTGAGAAATGGTATGTAGATTCATCAATATTTACTGTTCCAATAAACTTAACATTGTCGCCAATTTTAATTCTACTTGGATATTCAGTCGAATTATACAATCTACCGCTATATTGCTTATCGTATAATTGCAATTCTCTTTGATTAACCGGACGTTCGAGTAAAGATAGGAATTGACTAAAATAATGTTCCACTCTTGCTAAATTCATTTCGTCAAAACATACAATAAATAATTTGTCCTTATTTTCATCTTTTTGAGCTCTAACTAAAAAGTCAACAAATCCAGAATCCGACGCTCTATAGACCATATGTACTAAATCAACATATCCCAAAAGATCCGAATCATCATTCCAGGACGGCCTCACTGGTATAAAAAGCATCCTATTTTCATCTGGTTCCGTTGTATTTGACATTCCCAATGCACGTGCATAAATATCCACTATAGCAGATTTTCCGGTTCCACTTAACCCAGAAAGGATAACTAAGCTATTACATTTAACTGCTGTATGAAAATTCACAAGATCTTTCATATTATAAAATAAATTACGTTTTTGACTGTGATAGTCCATACATTTAATAATCAGTTCATCCGTTTTAATGCCAGTATCAATTTCAATAAGTTTTTCATCACTCTGTTTTTTTTCTTCTACAGCAACACTAATCTGATCTATCCTATCGTCCTTAGAAGAAATTTCATTCTCGAAATTATCTTTTTCATCTTCTAGAGTAGTTAATTTTAGCAAAGAATCTTCCACTTTAGCGTAAATATCTTCTGGCATATACATGATCGTAGGATTCAACGACCCTTGATAAACCCAGTATTCGTAATATTCATTTATATTTACAACAGCAATTTTATCACTTTCAAAAATCAATCCACCTTTTGCATTTTGCCTGTTGTCAATTATATGTCCTATTGCATACATATCTCCGTTTTCGTCCATCCATATTACAAAGGAGGGCATAAATGCATCAGTATAATATCCATATGTACTTCCAACCCCTTTTTTATTTTTTAAAAAGTCTATAAATTCTTCCTTCGTTTCATATTCCCGAAATAATCTCCAATCTTTTTCTTCTTCCCACTCATAAATAGTTTCATTATATTTAGAACAAAAAACGGGGATTGCATAAAAATAGGTGTTTTCTAAAAATCTCAAAGGTTTCTTTACTAAATTAGTTTTTCTACTTAACATATTAGCATGCCCACCTTCATTAACCTTATATGAATATATAAATAGTTTATCTTTTACAGCCTCTCTAAAATTTTCAATTCTTTCATCTTCAGCCGAATACTCATCATCTCCTATTTCAGAATCATCTTCAAATGAATTTATAAAACCTGATACAAAATTAGGGCTTTCTTGAGGCAATAATAAAGATTTAACTCTATATTGAATATATGACCCTTTATTAATAAAAACATTATCTCTTCCATCTGGTTCTTCATCACTAGCTAAAATTCCAATATATTGTCTGTCCTGCATATCCATTACTTATTTCCTCCTCTTTTTTCTATAAGAGATTTTAAATTACGCACACAAATAACCTTGACTTGAGATGCCCTTTTTATTTTTAACACTTCAGAATAACTAAAATCTGATTCTATAATCCATATTTCAGAATAACATTTCCAACCAATATCCTGTAAGATTTGTTCTTCGCAACTATTCAATTGTTCAATCCTTTTCAAAGGAAAAATGCTTTCATTAATATTTTTTTTAGAGAAACACAATACTTTAGGCGCATACTCCAATATCGATTTATAATATTTTATCTCTTCATGTTTTTCTTCTAACTCTGCAAAATACTGTTTCATTTGTATTTCTAAATTTTTCTTGCATTCAATAAGTCTATCAATCTCCCTTTGTTGCTTATTACATTCATTTTGTAATTTAGCATTCTCTTTTTGCAATCTATCTTTTTCTCTTTTATAATCGTCTATAACTATTCTTAATTCTTGTATAGTATTTTGCTGCCTTTTTATTTTTTCTTTTTGCTGCACTATTTGTTCTAGATTGTTAATATTCCCTACTTCTGCAGGAAGTGATACTGCAGCAATAATCTGTTCCTGTTCTTCGCCTTTTTCATTCTGTACCGTTTTTTGTTCCTTATCTTTCTTAATCTTCAAAAGTTCTTCTTGTGCTTTTTCCCGTTCTTTTTCATTTTCAAGCCATCCACGAGCAAGATTAACTTCTTCATTTGATTCCTCTAAACTGGCTAAGCATTCTAAAAGAATCGTACTTTGATATTTTCCTCCTCGTTTTCTTTTTCCCAAAGATGCGTTTATCATTGAAACTGGAGCTGAAAAAACATTCTTGAATCCTTGAACTACAAATCCCTGTGTCCCCGCCTTTTTTAATGCTTTTTGCAATATATTTTTATCTGAAATTTTAACTAATTCTCTTGAAAATTCAAGTTCCTCCATAGTACCTCCAAAGCCATTCCAAAATCGCTTTACGTTTTCATATTCATTGATTTAATTCACATCATCAAAGAATTTCATAATATCATCAGTATCATTCTCTAATGTCATATACACTTTGTGTAGACTTTCTAAAGATACTGTTCTGTATTTTCCCATTTTAGTTAAAAAACAAAACTAATTTCTACTTAATCTTTTGATTCTGATTTTTCCATTTTTTATCTAAAAAGTTTCAATAATTTATCATAATTCCAATCATCTTAAACCTCTTCAAACATGATTCAATTTTAACCACAAGTTTTCTATTTAAATCAATATTACTACTTCTCCTATAATCCATCAAGAAAACCTCATAAAATCATGACTCTAGAAAGTCTGCAATATCTTTTCTCCCCAGATGGCTATACGGTCTTCCTGGCATCCGTCTCCGTGGGTTCCTCCTGTCTCTGTGTCATGGAGGCCGTGATCGCTGATAAGAAGGATTGCTCCATTCCAGCAACCGTCGATTTCTTTCACGTAGCTGTCCAGTTCCTGTATTTTTTTCATGGTTTCTTCTGATGTCGTGCCATAGGTATGGGCGCAGTCGTCGATTTCGTGGAAATGGGCAAAAATAAATCCTGCGCCTTTTTCAATTTCCTTTAATACGCTCCGGTAAATCCAGTAATCCGTCCCTTTTCCTTCTCTTCCTGTGTGAAGGATCGGATGAAGCTCTGTCTTTATGATGCTGCTGTCCCCTTCCAGAAGCACAGCGTTTCCGGATATTGACGATAATACTGCGTCCGCAAAAATCGTCGGGCAATTCGGTATCTTATCCCTGCGGCTTTGGATCCCGTGCTCTTCTGGAGGGCGCCCTGTCAGCATCGTAGCCATATTCGGGTTGGTGACCGGAGGCTCCACGCTTAAGAGAGGTTCAACGGAAAAGGCGCTTTGGATATATGCCAAAGCCCCCCGACGCTTTCCTTCTTCATACATTCTGTATCCCAGCCCGTCCAGATACAGGACGCAAAGCTTCCCATGCTTTAATTTTTCTTTCATGTATGCATAACAGTCCGCCATAGCTTTCCGACACATTATTCTTCCCTCTTTACTCTCATTTTTCCTGGATGAGTTTACAATATTCTTCCGGGGTGTTGATGTTGCTTACAAGTTCCGGGGAAACGCCAAGCGCTTCAAGTTCCACGTACCGTGTATTTACTCTGTCAAACAGCAGCCTTGGTTTCCTTATGGACTGTGCTCTCATTTCCTGAAGAACGGGCAGCAGCTTCTTTGAATAAATGCTGCACAGAGGCTCCGGTCTTTTTTCTTTTGTGAGCGTCAGGCAATCCTCTGTCCCTTCCAGTTGTGTACACAGCAGATTCAAAAATTCCGCATTTAAAAACGGCATATCCGTCGCCGCTATGAAAATATATTCTTCTGTACATGCACGGACAAGCTGGAAGATGCCCTCTAAGGGGCCGTACCCCATAAGCTCATCCTCCACCATACGGTATGGAATATCCTGATACTTTTCCATGCTGTCCACGGATATCAGAAGCTCTGAAAAGCCGCGGCACTCCCATGCGATCTTTTCCATAAAGCTTTGATCGTTCAGCTTTAAACGCGCCTTATTCTCTCCCATCCTGGTGCTTTTCCCCCCGGCTAAAATTCCTGCGCTGATTCTATTTATTTCCATCTGTCTCATTCTCCTTTTCAAGGCTCGCCCGCGGGTCCTGATGTGGGATTCGGGCCGACTACGCAAAAATAATTCTAAACCGAATTCCTGCTCTGATATTATACAGCCCGCAAAACCATACGGGCATTTCATATTACACAGCCCACAAAGCGATACGAACATTTTTCCCGGCTTTTTTCAGATGGCTGATCAGGGTCTGGACCATCTCTTCCTTCCGGTTGGGGGCAATATTCAGCTCCCCGTGGTTGGGATTGGACGCATTTCCGAAAAAAACATTGATATCCGTCGCCGTGTCAAAGAGCATCCTTCCAAGAAGCGCCGCCGCATCCTTTTCTTTTGCAAGCCGTCTGTAGGAAAGCGGGTCAAAAAGCCATTCGTCGCAGTATTCCAGAAGTTTTCTGATCGTCAGGAAGCCCTCTGTCACCAGCTCGGCCCCTTCCAGTCCGGAACGGGCGGGAACATCATTGTAACCGGAATCCTGGATCATCTTTACTTCTTTCCCGAGATATTTTGCCGCAAACTGGGCGGTGGTGCCTCCGCAGATCACATGACAGCCCTCGGTCTCAAAGAAGGTTTTCAGGTAGCGCGCGTCATCCTCCGTATTTTTCGGCGGCCCGATCATCAGGTTTACGGTCTGTTTTTTGCGGATACGAAGGACGATCGCCGTGATGTCGTCATCCGTCTCGTTCAGGTTCAGGTCGACGCTGGCACTGCCAAGGGCGCAGGCCATGCTTTTGGCGCTCATCCCTTTTTTGTACATCTGGCCGCAAAAGCGACATACATCCGGCCGACCCCAGCCGCCATCCGTTGTCTTTCCCATTCCTGCATTGGTGACGCCGTCCGACATGATGATCAGCATATCCTCATCCTGAAGCTTTAAGACGCTGTGGTGGATCTGCTTTTCTTCCACTTCAAAAGTCGTGTACGGATAGTCCAGAACCTTTCCGTTACGGATCAAAATGGCGTCCGGGTTATCAAACTGGAACAGGCTCGCCCTGTCATCCTCTATGTCAAGCACCGTGAAGGTGGCATACGCCATCTGCCGGACGCTGCATATGGGGAGGGTTTTGGCGGTCACACGCACGGCCTCGTCAATAGAAACATGGCTGATGATCATGTTGCTCAGCATTTTTGCCGTCAGCGTTGCCATGATATTGGCCTTGACGCCGCTTCCCAGCCCGTCGGAGAGAACCAGCACATGCTTATTTTCGTTTTCCACGATGGTATAATAATCTCCGCACAGGGTCTCTTTCTTTTTGTTGAGGCTCACATGTCCGAAATCCACGCAGAGCCCGCCGAATTCTGCTTTCATGCCGTAATAATCATGGTTTATCATCTTGTTTTTTATTCTCCCAAAGAATGGTGCGCTTTAATTCTTCTACTGCGATCTTGGTATCTGACGCTGTCTCCCCGAGAAGCTCCGCGATCTGATGGACGATCTTTAACTGTTCCTCCGCAAGCCTGTCCGCGATCCTTGCCGCCTCCATCCGGGCGTCACGTACCTGCTCTTTGCGCAGCTTTTCCTTTGTTACGTCCTTCATGACACAGAGGATCAGTTTATTTTTCCGGTCGTTATTGAGGACACGGTCCAGATACCGTTTCTGTTCGGGCAAGAAGATCTCATCCTGCATCAGGGAACGGTCAAAGGAAACCATGCTTGCCAGACTGTAGTCATCCATGAGAAGAGACACCGGCTTGCCGATCATTTCGTTTTTCTTCGGTATCCGGAAAAGGTCACAGGCTGCCTGGTTCATATGGATGATGTTCAACTGATAATCTACCGTGATCAAAAGGCCCGGCATGGCGTTGACGATCTTGTTGGAATAGTTCTCCTGCCGTTCCCGCATATAAGGAATACACATGGAGATTTCCGCCTTGTTCCGGCTGATGGCAATGGCTTTTTCCCGGCAGGTGTCATAGCCGCAGGCGCCGCAGTTCAGCTCGTCCCTGGGCGAAAATTTCCCCATTCGGGCAAGGATTTCGCGGATTTCCTCTTCGGAGGCCATCTCTTCTTTTCTGCGCAGATGAGCGCCGAAGTTTCTGGACAGATCAATATCGCTCTGAATATTGTAATCCTGGCTGTAATTGGGCTTTCCGTGTTCCAGAGACGCCGTGCTGATGGAAAAAATGGAATCCAGAAGCCTTGTCTGTCCTTTCTGGAAGGACGGGCCTCCGATGCAGCCGTTCAGACAGGCGTTCAGTTCCAAAAAGCAGTCCTCAAAGCCTCCTGCACGCAGTTCCTCCAGTACCTTTTTGCAGTTTTCCATGCCATGTATGGACAAATAATGCTGGCCTTCCAGAGGATGCATGGCCAATGTGAGTCCATCCGGTAGGGCTGCTGCCCTTGACAGGAATCTTTCCGGCCGTCCGCCGTCCGGGGAAACGGTAATACCTTCTTCCTCCAGCCATTCGTTCAGTTCCCGGAAGGTAATGACATAATCCACATAGTTCTGCGGCTCCGCCATTTCCGCCATAGTGGAAATACAGGGGCTGACGTACACGATCTTTGCGCCGGGATACCGGGATTTCAGGTATTTTCCGTGGGACTGCATCATGGAAAGAACCGGGGCCAGGTTCGGCATCAGTTCCGGATAATGCTTCTCTATCATCTGCACAATGACGGGACATGCTGAGGAAATGGTCAGCTTCTTCTGTTGCCGCTCCTTTAATACCTGTTCATACTGCTCTTTCATCAGAAACGCTCCCTCGCCCGCCTCAAACGCATAGGTAAAGCCCAGACGCTTCATGGCATCCTCAAGCTGCGCAAAGCTTGTCAGTCCGAATTTTGCCAGATATGCCGGATGCACGGAAGCGATCAGGGTTTCTTTTCTTTGGATTTCTCTTTTGATGTCGGATATCTGGTTTAATTCCACCTTGGCGTTCTGGGGACAGATCACCGTGCATTTCTCGCAGAGAATACACTGGCTGGCAATGATCTGCGCCTGATGGTTATATACCTTGATTGCCTTTACCGGACAGTAACGGACACATTTGTAGCAGTTTTTGCAATTCACTTTTTTAAACTGTAATATTGCGGATAAGTCTTTTGTATAAGTCATTTTACCCTCCCTGTTCAGACTATGATCTGTTCAGACCATGATCTACTCTGCCACATAATATGCATCGATGACCGTTCCCTTTTCAAGAGGCGGCGTTCCGGGCGGGATCTCCCCTATCAGGCTGCAGCCGTTCCACTGGCTGAGCATTCCGTTTCCCTGCTCCCACTTGGCGTCCAGACAGGCTCTGGTATCGATGATCCGCAATACGCCCGGTATCAGGCGGCGTCCCGGACTTTTTTTCGGCACGTTCTGCAAAAGGGAAACCCGACATTTTTTCAGCCCGTATTCTGCCAGCCCGGACATTTTTCCAAGCACCGGCTTTCCGATAAGATAAAGAGACGCCGCAGCCGCGGACGGATTCCCGGAAAGCCCCAGAATCAGCTTTCCCTGATAAATTGCCGCCAGAAATGCCATTCCGGGCTTCATTTTTACCTTCCATAAAAGGATTTTTGCTCCCATCCGGACAAGCGCCTCTTCCACCAGATCGTAATCGCCTACGGATACGCCTCCGGTGGTGACGATCACATCATATGCTCCGGCGCATTCCTCGATAGCTCGGATGATGCTTTCTGTGCGGTCCTCCACGATTCCGTAGATATCCGCGGCCACACCCCATTTTTTCAGGGTGGAGCAAAGCATGTAGCTGCTGCTGTTGCGGATCTTTCCCGGGGTCAGGGCAGCCTCCACCGGAATCAGCTCGCTTCCCGTACTGATAATGGCGGCTTTGAGCTGTCTGTATACCTTAACCCGGGCGTAGCCAAGCCCTGCCAGGAGCCCGAACGCAGCGGAGTTTATCCGGGAGCCTGCTTTCACCAGCATCTCTCCCACCCGCACATCCTCCCCCGCGCGGCAGATATTGCTGCCCGGCTTTAAGGGACTGGATATCCGGACGGTATGCTCGTCAAATATGGTGCTCTCAAATTTTTCAACTACATCGGCGCCCTCCGGAATGGGGGCGCCTGTTAAAATTTTTACTGCTTCTCCTGCTTCCACTTTCTTTGTGGAAACATGGCCTGCCGGAACCTCTTCAATGATCTGCAGAGTTACCGGCGCGGCCTCTCCCGCGCCGGCCACATCCTGCGCTCGGAACGCATAGCCGTCATAAGGAGAGCGGTCGAAAGGGGGAATATTTTCTTTTGCGGTAATTCCTTCGGCAAGAATCCTGCCGTCCGCTTCATAAAGGGGAACCAGCTCTGTTCCTGCTGTGGCCGCCTTTTGCAAAATAATTTCAACTGCCTGCTCGATCTCCACAAGCTCAGGATATGGTCTGCTCATATTTCTCACCTATACTTTATGCCTTTTTTGTTTTATAGATTTTATGCTTTTTCGATCTTGATCGCGCATACTTTATATTCCGGTATTCTTGCGTATTTATCAAGAGCCGCGTTGGTCAGCCAGTTTGCGTTTCCGTCCGGGAAGTGGAATGGCATCCAGCTCTCGCCCGGAGAGGTCTTGGTGCCTACACGTGCGGTAGACTCAATGGAACCTCGTCTGGAGGATACTCTTACTTTATCGCCGTTTTCGATTCCCAGCTTTTGGGCGTCCACAATGTTCATTTCAATGAAGGATTTCCCTTCGATCTCCATCAGTTCCGGAGTCTTTCCTGTCATGGCTCTTGTTGTGTAGTGGTACAGGATACGTCCAGTCATAAGAATGATCGGATATTCTTCATCAGGAAGCTCTGCGGACGGAACGTATTCTGCCGGATAGAACCAGCCGAGGCCTCTGGTGAATTTGCCCACATGCATGATCGGGGTGCCGGGATGGTTCTTGTCCGGACAAGGCCACTGAAGAGTTTCTCCCGCATCCAGTCTTGCATGACTGATACCGCCGAAGCTTGGGGTTACGGATGCGATCTCGTCCATGATCTCCGCCGCGGTCAGGTGCGGCTGCGGATATCCCATACGGTTCATCAGATCGATGATGATATCCGTATCCAGTCTCATCTCGCCTTCCAGTTCTACCGCCTTACGCACTCTCTGGACACGTCTTTCCGTGTTGGTAAAGGTGCCTTCTTTTTCCGCGTAGCTGACGCCCGGAAGGATAACGTCCGCATACTGCGCGGTCTCTGTCATAAAAAGCTCCTGCAGTACAAAGAAGTCGAGGCTCTTTAAGGCTTTGATAATATGCGTGGTATCCGCGTCTGTTACAACCGGATCTTCGCCGTAAATATACAGGCCTTTGATCTCTCCGGAAATTGCCTTGGGGAAGATGTCGGTTGCATGGATGCCGTGCTTATGGTTCAGCGGAACGCCCCATGCCTTTTCAAATTTCTCTACGACGCCCGGCTTTTCCACCTTCTGGTAGCCCGGGAAATCTCCCGGCTGCGCGCCCATATCGCAGGCGCCCTGTACGTTGTTCTGTCCGCGGAGCGGGTTCACGCCGCAGCCCGGACGGCCCAGCTTGCCTACCAGCATTGCCATGTTGGACATGGACATAACGCCCTCGGTACCTGTGGAATGCTCGGTAACGCCAAGGCAGTAGATGATGGGCGCCATGTCTGCTTTTGCATACATGATGGCTGCTTTTCTTAAATCCTCCGGGTCAATGTGGCAGATTTCCCCGACTTTTTCCGGAGTGTATTCTTTTACGATCTCTTTCAGCTTTTCGTAGCCCTCGGTACGCTCGGCAATGAATTTTTCATCCTGAAGGCCTTCTTCAATGATCACATGCATAATGCCGTTTGCAAAGGCGACGTTGGTACCTGGTTTTAATTTCAGATGGATGTCTGCCTTTTTAGCAAGGTCAATGTCACGGGGATCCACCACGATCAGCTTGCAGCCGCGTTTCACTGCCTGACGGATCTGCATACCTACAACCGGGTGCGCTTCCTCCGGGTTGGAACCAACCAGCATGATCACATCCGGATTTCGGGTGATGTCTTCAATAGGGTTGGTCATGGCGCCGGAGCCAAGGGTCATATACAGGCCGGATACGGACGCGGAATGGCATACACGCGCGCAGTTATCCACGTTGTTGGTACCGAAGCAGGTACGTACCATCTTCTGCACCATGTAAATATCTTCGTTTGGGGAACGGGAGCAGGCAAAACCGGCCAGGGAATCCGGACCGTACTGCTTCTTCAGTTCCATAAACTTGGACGCTACAAGGTCAAGGGCCTCGTCCCAGGATGCTCTCTCAAATTCACCTGTTTCTTTATTTTTGATCAGAGGATACTTAATACGTTCCGGAGAATGTACGAAGTCAAAGCTTCCGCTTCTTCCTTTTACGCAAAGGAGTCCTTTGTTGGAGGGGCCGTAAGCGGCTTCGGTATCCACGATCTTATTGTCCTTTACGATCAGATAATACTGGCAGCCCGTCGCGCAGTGTGGACAGGTGGTAAGAACCTTCTTTGTCACCTGCCACGGACGGTATTTCTTTCTGCGCTTGGAGGACAGCGCTCCTGTGGGACATGCCTGTACGCAGTTGCCGCAGGATTCACAGATGCCTTCGTTCCATTTCTTCTCGGTATGCGCGCCGATCACGGACTGGAAGCCCCTGTTCATGGTGTCGATCGCGCCTCTTCCCACGATCTCATTACAGGTGTTGACGCATCTGTGGCAGAGAATGCAGAGGCTGGGGTCATAGGTAAAGAATTTGTTGCTGTCGTCAATAACGCCCGGCTTCATCTCCCCTTCAAAGCTTGTTTTCTCCACTCCGTACTCAAAGCAGTAATCCTGAAGCTTACAGTCGCCGTTGGCTTCACAGGAGAAGCAGTGTACACGGTGGTCGGACAGCAGCAGATCCAGGGTATCTTTTCTGTACTGCACTACCTGCTCGGACATGGTATAAACCTCGTCTCCTTCGGAGCAGCGCAGGGTACATGCGGTATCCATCACAACTCTCCCCCTGCTGTGCACTTCTACTACGCAAAGGCGGCAGGAGCCGTCCGGCAATACATTTTCCAGATAACACAGAGTCGGGATTTTTACGCCGATTTTTCTTGCGGCCTGCAGAATGGTGGTGCCCTTTTCCACTTCTACAGGGATTCCATCTATTTTCAAATGAATCATAGTCTCTTCCTCCTTACTTTACGGAAATTGCGCCAAAGGAACAGTTGTCCAGACAGGTTCCGCACTTGATACATCTGGATGTATCAATGGTATGAGCCTCTTTGCGGTTTCCTGAAATAGCGTTGACAGGACAATTTCTGGCACATTTGGTACAGCCCTTGCATTTATCCGGGTCAATGGTGTACATGCGCATGGATTTACATACGTGAGCCGCGCATTTCTTGTCCACAATGTGTTCAATATATTCATCCCGGAAATTCTTCAGGGTACTGATAACAGGAAGAGGAGCGCTCTTGCCCAGACCGCAGAGGGAACGTGCCCTTACGAAATTCGCAAGCCTTTCCAGCTTTTCAAGATCTTCCATTTCGCCTTTGCCGTCAACGATCTTTTCCAGAATTTCAAGCATACGTTTGGTGCCGATACGGCAGGGGCCGCATTTTCCGCAGGACTCTCTCTGGGTGAAGCCCATGAAGAACCTTGCCACTTCTACCATACAGGTATTTTCATCCATAACTACCAGGCCGCCGGAGCCCATGATCGCATTGAGCTTCTTCACTGATTCAAAGTCAAGAGGCTGATCCAGATGTTCTTTGGTCAGACAGCCGCCGGAGGGTCCGCCGATCTGTACGGCCTTAAATTCCGCGCCGCTCTTCAAGCCTCCACCGATATCGTAAATAATGTGGCGCAGGGTAGTTCCCATGGGAACCTCGATGAGGCCTGTATTCTCAATAGCGCCTGTCAGGGAGAAGGTCTTGGTTCCCGGACTGCTCTCTGTTCCGATGGTACGGAACCAGTCTGCACCCTGAAGGATGATCTTCGGAACGTTTGCATAGGTTTCTACGTTATTTAATACGGTCGGCTTCTCAAAAAGGCCTCTTTCTACAGTACGAGGCGGTTTTACACGGGGCATGCCGCGCTTTCCTTCAATGGAAGCGGTCAGTGCGGAGCCCTCGCCGCATACGAATGCGCCTGCGCCGCGGTTAATATGTAAGTGGAAGTTTACGCCGGAGCCTAAGATATTATCTCCCAGGAGGCCGTAGGCTTCCGCCTGCTCCATTGCCATATGCAGTCTCTTTACAGACAGGGGATATTCGGCGCGGACATAGATATAGCCGTTCTCAGCTCCTACTGCGTAAGCGGCAATGGTCATGCCTTCGATCATCTTGTACGGATCGCCTTCCATTACGGAGCCGTCCATGAATGCGCCCGGGTCGCCCTCGTCGCCGTTACAGACCACATAGCGTTCCTTTTCCTTCTGGCCTGCTACCTGGCTCCACTTTCTTCCTGCCGGGAAGCCCGCTCCTCCGCGGCCCCGCAGGCCGGAATTTGTCACCTCGTCGATGACGGACTGGGGATCCATGTCAAACAATGCTTTTGCGAGAGCGGTATAGCCCCCTGCCGCAATATATTCATCGATGGATTCCGCGTCGATCTTGCCGCAGTTTTCCAGAACGATCCTTGTCTGCTGATTCAAAAACGGAATATCGTCCGGATGCTGACAAACCTCGTCGTTTTGTTTGTAGAACAGGCGCTCTACCGGCTGTCCGTTAAGAACGGTGCTCTCTACGATCTCCTGACAGTCTTCCACCTGTACATGCACATACTGGTAATCATAGGGCTCGATACGCATCAGGGGTCCTAATTCGCATAAGCCCTGGCAGCCTGTTTTGATGATTCCGATATGGGGGATATCCTTCTGCATTTCGATCTGCACGCCGTCCACATCCTTGCAGAGTTTTACCATTTCGTCGTAAATCTTCTGCGCGCCGGAAGCAACGCATCCGGTACCGGAGCAGACAAGGACACGGCAGGTACAGGTATCAATCTTTTTCCTGATCTCAGTCTGTTTGTTTAATAAATCTTCTCTGCAGGTAATGCTCATGCCTTCTCACCTCTCAATCCTTCAAGCAGCTCTACAGCCTTTTCCGGGGTCATCTTCGGGTGCACTTCATCATTGACGGTCAGCGTAGGAGCCAATCCGCACGCGCCGAGACAGGATACGGTCTCAACGGTAAAGAGCATATCGTCTGTGGTATGCTTCTTGTGGCTTAAGCCCAGTTCCTTCATCATGGCTTCCTTTACCGGCATGGATTTCCTGACATGACAGGCCGTGCCGTCGCAGACCTTAATGATATATTTGCCTTTCGGCTCGAACGAAAAGTTCTCGTAGAATGTGGCTACGCTGTAGGCCTTGGCTTCCGTCACCCCGATCTCCGCTGCAACGTAGGTAAGAAGCTCTCCGGGCAGGTAACGGTATTCTGCCTGGATATCCTGCATGATAGGGATCAGCGATCCGGCCTTGCGGCCGTAATGTCCGATGATCTCATCTGCCTTTTTGTAATAAGACTGGTCTAACATTCATTTCCCTCCTTAATTCTGTTTTCTCTTTTACCAATCAAACATGCTCTAGAGCGTGTTTGAAAAACATTTGAATTTGTTCATTTTAACCAAATGAGTATTG
>JAUNGB010000128.1 GCA_030524715.1 Eubacteriales bacterium
TGTTTGTAGAAAAATTTATTAAAACATGTCTGTAGAAAAAATATGAAAATGTCTTGACTTTTTTCCTGTCTGGCAATATGATTCTATTATGGAAACAAGGACGTTTTGCCAGGTGCAGAACGTCCTTTTGTGCTTTTACGGAAAAACACATGTAAAAGGAGATGGAATGTTGGGTTTGAAATGCGAATGTCCGCTTTACAATGTTCGGAATGCATTTTCAGACATATTCTGGTCAGGGAGGAAATCGATGATGAAATTTCATGAAAAAGTAAGTACAGGTATGCCCGGATTTGATAAATCCATTGATATGCTCCGAATGGGAGATAATGTAGTATGGCAGATCGATAAGATTGAGGACTATCTGGAGGTTGTAAAACCTTATATCAAAAAGGCAAGAGAGGATAAGAGAAGGATCGTGTATTTCCGCTTCGGCAGCCATCCTCCGGTGCTTGAGGAGGCGGAGGATATTCAGACCTATCACGTGGATGCGGGGCAGGGCTTTGAGCAGTTTGCCACTACCATCCATCAGATTGCGGAGATGGAAGGGACAAAGGTTTTTTATGTGTTTGACTGTCTTACAGAGCTTCTGGAATTCTGGTATTCCGACCTGATGATCGGAAACTTTTTCCGGGTGACCTGTCCGTATCTGTATTTTATGGACACGGTGGCGTATTTTGCCATTATGAGAAACCGCCATGTATTTGACACGATCGCAAGGATCCGCGGGACTACCCAGTGCCTTTTTGACCTGTATATCATAAACGGAGAGATGTATATCCATCCGTTAAAGGCGGACGGACGCTATTCCCCGACCATGTTTTTCCCTCACAGGATAGAAGGGGATAAATTTACCAGTATTACCTCCAGTACCCAGGCAGCCGAGCTTTTTGCGGGATTTGAGTGGGACAAAAAGCGCCTGGACTACTGGAATGTTACCATGAACCGGGCGCAGGAGCTTTTAACCGGACCGAAGGAAGAGCAGGAGAAGATGAAAAATCTTCTGATCAGTCTTTTCATTGGCAGGGAAACGAGGGTTCAGGACTTATGCAGGAAGCATTTCACACTGCGGGATCTTGTGAAGATCGTTTCCCGTGAAGTAGGGACAGGATATATCGGCGGAAAGAGCGTAGGCATGCTTCTGGCGAGAAAGATCATCAAGAATGCCGAAGGGGAAATGGCGGACATTCAGTCTTATCTGGAGCCGGATGATTCCTTCTTCCTTGGGGCGGATGTGTATTATACCTATATTGTGCAGAACGGCTGGTGGGAACTGCGGCTTCAGCAAAAGACGGAGGACGGTTATTTTTCCATGGCGGAGCAGTTCCGGGAAAAGCTTTTAAGCGGCAGTTTTCCGGAGATTATTGAGGAAGAATTTGTACATATGCTGGAATATTTCGGGCAGTCCCCGGTCATTGTCCGCTCCAGCTCCCTGCAGGAGGATAACTTCGGAAACGCCTTTGCAGGAAAGTATGAGAGTGTATTCTGCGTCAATCAGGGAACCCCGGAGGAACGTCTGCGGGCCTTTGAGGATGCAGTTCGCCGGGTCTATGCCAGCACGATGAATCCGGATGCCCTGCAGTACCGCCGCCAGAGAGGACTGGCGTTTAAAGACGAACAGATGGCGATTCTGGTGCAGAGGGTTTCCGGCGACTATTACGGAGATTATTTCTTCCCTCATGCGGCAGGGGTGGGGAATTCCTCTAATCTTTATGTGTGGGATAAAAATATGGATATGGACGCGGGAATGCTCCGTCTGGTATTCGGGCTTGGAACGAGAGCGGTGGACCGTGTGATCGGAGATTATGTAAAGATCGTCGCGCTGGACGATCCGTCCAGACTGCCGCTTCTGACTGCGCAGGATGAGCGGAAGTATTCACAGCATAAGGCGGATGTTCTGGATCTGAGGAATAATATCTGGTGCAGCAAGGAGATCGGGGAGCTGGTAAAAAATGATATCGGTGTGAGAAAAACCATGTTTCTGACCATGGACTATGCGGAGGCAGACCGTCTGAGGGAACTGGGCTATACCAACCTGCCCATTCCTTTTACAGTAAATTTCCGTAAGATGCTTACAGACACGGAATTTCCCCTTATAATGAAAAAGACGCTGCATCTTTTGTCAGAAGCATATGATTATCCGGTGGATATTGAATTTACAGTGAACTTCCAGAATGAGAAAAAGTTTTTCTTTAATCTGGTACAGTGCCGCCCTCTTCAGACAAGGGGACTTGGAAAGAATGTGGAGATCCCCAAACTGGAATCCACGGACGACTGTATTTTTTATTCAGAAGGAAACTTCATGGGAGGCAACTTAAGAGTGGCTATCGACAAGGTGGTTTTTGTGGATATCCACGGCTATCTTGCCTGCCAGGAGCAGGATAAATATCAGGTAGCAAGGTATATCGGCAAGCTGAACCAGCTTTTGAAGGACGAAAATGTTCTTCTGATGGGACCGGGAAGATGGGGAACCACAACGCCGTCTCTGGGCGTTCCGGTGCATTTTACGGAAATCAGCAATATGACCGCCATGTGCGAGATTTCCTATCAGTCTGAGGGACTGATGCCGGAATTATCCTATGGAAGCCATTTCTTCCAGGATCTTGTGGAATCCGGGGTATTCTATATTGCTTTGTTTAAAGAACAGGAGAATGTGATCTTCCATGAAGAGAAGCTTCACGGAGAAAATCTTTTACCGAAGCTTCTGCCGGAAGCTGAAGCGTTTTCTGATATTATCCGGGTGGTGGATACGACAGGCAGAGAGCTTTATTCTGATATTTCCTGCCAGAGAGTATTCTGTAAATAATGTACTATAGAAACGCGGCCGGTGTTACTGTTTACACCTACAGTGCAAACAGCAGCGCCGGCCTTATTTTCTCAGAATTTTTTCCAGGTATCTTTTACAAAGATCAGCAGCAGCGGGAAAATTTCCAGACGTCCGGCCAGCATATCAAAAATCAGCACACATTTTGACAGAGGCGAGAAAAGTCCGAAGTTTCCGGTAGGCCCAACCAGCTCCAATCCGGGGCCGATATTATTCAGGGTGGCAGCTACGGCTGTAAAATTAGTGACCAGGTCAAAATTGTCAAAAGCAATAATCAGTGTGGAAACAGCAAAAATCAGTACATAGACGCTGATAAAGGTATTGGTGGAACGGATCACCTCATGAGCGACGGTTTTCTGATCCATTTTCACCTTTTTGACTGCATTGGGATGCAGGTATAAATGCAGTTCCTTGCCAATGGCTTTCGTTAAGATAATAAAGCGGGAAACCTTAATGCCGCCGCCCGTGCTGCCTGCGCAGGCGCCTACGAACATCAGCATCACCAGGATCGTACGGGATACGCCGGGCCATTGGTTAAAATCCGTTGTGGCAAAGCCTGTGGTGGTAATGATGGACCCCACCTGGAAAGCCGCGTGTTTCAGAGCTGTTCCGATACCATTGAACATGGGACGGATATTGTAGGTGATAACAAGCGTGGAAACGGCAATGATTCCCAGATACCACCGGACCTCTTCTATTTTAAACGCCTGTACAAATTTCTTTGTAAGGATCAGGTAATACGCGCTGAAGTTGACTCCAAATAAAATCATAAAGATGGTTACAACTACCTGAATATACGTACTGTAGCCTGCAATACTGTCGTTCTTAATGCCAAAACCTCCGGTACCGGCCGTACCGAAAGCAGTACATAAGGTGTCAAAGACCGGCATTCCTCCCAACAGAAGAAGAAAGATCTCCAGTAAGGTAAGCGCCAGATAAATGGTGTACAGGATCTTGGCTGTGGACTGGACCTTGGGAACCAGCTTGCTTACAGTGGGGCCGGGGCTTTCCGCACGCATAAGATTCATATGGTAGCCTCCGGTCAGGGGCAGAAGGCACAGAAGAAATACCAGTACCCCCATACCGCCGATCCAGTGGGTGAAGCTTCGCCACATCAGAACACAGCGGGGAAGCGCCTCCACGCTGGAAAGGATACTTGCCCCGGTAGTGGTAAATCCTGATACTGTTTCAAAAACCGCGTCCACAGGATGAGGAATGCTTCCGCTTATTACAAAAGGAATCGCTCCTGTGATACTCAGGACGATCCAGCTTAACGCAACCGTAACGTAGCCTTCTTTGGTATGGAACACCTTATTGGAAGGCTTTTTACGGACAAGGGGCAGTCCGATAAAAACGCAGACAGCCATGGTGATCAGGAAAGCAAAGCCGGATCTTTCCCGATAGATGAGTGCAGTGACACATGGAAGCGCCATAAAAACGGCCTGGAAATTCAGGATCCATCCGACAATATACAGAATAATGGAATAGTTCATAAGTCTTTTCCCTTACCTCTCCAGAATATCGCAGATATCGCGCAGTCCCTTATTGGTAGTTACAATAATAACCGTATCGCCCACCCGGATAGTATCCTGTCCTCTCGGGATGCGTATGCGTCCGTTACGGTTCAGGCAGCCAACCAGAAGGTTTTTCTTCAGGTGAAGCTCGGAAAGGGGAATCCCTACCACAGGGGATGTCTCATGAATAGCAAATTCCAGCGCTTCCGCACGGTTATCCAGAATGTGATACAGCGTCTCCACATTACTTCCGATAGTGTTCTGCATTGCCCGGACATACTGGAGTATGTAATCTGCAGTGATGTATTTGGGGTAAATAACGCTGCCGATATCCAGGCTGTCAATGATCTCGTCATAGGAAAGCCGGTTGACCTTCGCTACCAGCTTGGCGTTGGACAGAGTCTTGGCAAACAGGGAGAGGAAGATATTTTCCTCGTCCATATTGGTCAGAGTGACAAAGGATTCCGTCCGTGTCAGCCCCTCCTCAAGAAGAAGAGCCTTGTCTGTACCGTCTCCGTTGATAATGGTGGCTTCCGGCAGAATGTCGCTTAATACTTCACAGCGGTTTTTGTCCTTTTCGATGATCTTGACCCGGATCTTCATGGCAAGCAGGGCGCGGGCAAGATAATAGGAGATCGTACCGCCTCCTACCAGAATCGCGCTTTTGACCTGATTGGTCTTCAGGCCGATTTTTTTGAAAAAGAGAGCGGCATTCATGGGCGAAGCGATGATGGATACAAAGTCGCCGTTGTGGATGATATGGTTACCGCCGGGAATGGCTACCATATCCCTGCTTTCTATGGCGCATACAAGAATGTCACAGCGGAATTTGTCAGAAAGCTGTGAGACAGACATTCCGTCCAGGCCAAATTCCGGCATGACCTTAAACTTCAGAAGCTCGACACGGCCCCTGGCAAAGGTATCGATGGTGATCGCGGATGGAAAACGCAGCAGACGGGAGATCTCCTGGGCGGCTGCAAATTCCGGATTAATGATCATGGTAACGCCAAGGCGTTCTTTGATAAAGCCGATTTCTTTACTGTAGATAGGGTTACGGACGCGGGCGATGGTCTGGCACCTGCTTGTTTTCTGCCCGATCAGGCAGCAGAGCAGGTTCAGCTCGTCAGAGGCTGTTACAGCGATAAGGATATCCGCGCTTTCGATTCCTGCTTCCATCAGCGTATTGATACTTGCGCCGTTTCCAACGATACCAAGGGCATCTATGTCGTTGGTCAGATTGTTGATCTTCTCCGCAGAGGTATCGATCAGTACCAGGTCGATTTCTTCTTCCTGCAATTGTTCCGCCAGGGTACGTCCTACCTTGCCGCACCCAACAATAATAATTTGCATGACTTCCTCCATAAATACGTCGTATATTGATACTGGCCCCGAAAAAACGGGGCGCAGATTTCCTCTTATGATAGAGGTATAGCTATTATATCACTGTCTGTCTTATTTTTAAATATAGAATTTCAGGAAATCCAAACGTTTCATTGACAAAAAAGAATGAAAACCGTATAATGACATTATTGATATTAGTTATCACTAACAATAATAAGCTCTGAAACAGATGCGCCGGCCGGCGTATTTTTTTCAGAATAAAGTTAGCAAGAACTAATTACATTTAATTTCATCTAACTCTACCTAATTTTAATTTCATCTGACTTTAAGACAAAATCGGAGGGAAAACACATGATGATGAACCGAAGGCTGATCGATATGGTCGGCGAGAGCAAAAAATATGTGGCGGCTAATGTTGCCTTTCAGTGGGGCAGTCTGGCGGCAAACATTGCTATGATCTTTTCGATCACAGCGTTTCTTGAAAAGCTGTTTGAAAAGAAGGCGGACGGGAGCAGCTTTTTGTTTACGGCGGCAGTTGCCGCAGCGGCGATGGCAGCGCGCTTTATCTGCACTGTCTGCGCGAGCCGAATGGGATATCTTTCCTCAAAGACGGTGAAACGTCTGTTGAGGGAGAAAATTTATGAAAAGCTTCTGAGGATCGGCTCTTCTTATAAGGAACAGGTAAGAACCTCGGAGGTGGTACAGGTAACTGTGGAGGGAGTGGATCAGCTTGAAACGTATTTTGGAGCGTACCTTCCTCAGTTTTTCTACAGCATGCTGGCGCCCCTTACTTTATTTGCGGTACTGGCGTTTATAAATCTTCCGGCGGCGTTGGTGCTGCTGGTCTGTGTGCCGTTGATTCCCATTGCCATCGCGGCGGTACAGACCTGGGCCAAAAAGCTGCTGTCCAAATATTGGGGGCAGTATACCGCCCTGGGAGATACCTTCCTGGAAAACCTGCAGGGACTGACGACTCTGAAGATTTATCGCGCGGATGAATTTAAGCAGGAAGAAATGAACCGTGAGGCGGAGAATTTCCGCAGGATCACCATGAAGGTTCTGACCATGCAGCTAAATTCCATTGTGATCATGGATGTGGTGGCATATGGAGGCGCGGCCCTGGGAATCATTGTGGCGGTATCCCAGTTTGGAAGGGGGAACGTCGGCCTGGCGGGCTGTCTGGCGATTATTCTTCTTTCCGCGGATTTCTTTATTCCGATGCGCCAGTTGGGAAGCTTTTTCCATATCGCTATGAACGGAATGGCTGCCAGTGATAAGATTTTCCGGCTTCTGGACCTTCCGGAAGCAGAGGGAGGAAAAGAGAACATCCGGCCGCAAAGCTGCGATATTTGCTGTGAGGATCTTCATTTTGCCTATGAAAGCGACCGTGAGATTCTGGACGGCATTGATCTGGAAATTCCGGCAGGCGGCTTTGTGGCGTTGGCGGGGGAATCCGGTTGCGGCAAGTCCACGATCGCCGGGATTCTCACCGGGAAGAATAAAAATTACAGGGGTTCTGTCAAAATCGGCGGTGTGGAGCTGTCGCAGATCAGGGAGCAGAGCCTGATGGAAAATATTACCTATATCAGCCATAACAGCTATCTTTTTACCGGAACTGTCCGTGATAATCTGCTGATGGGAAAGCCTGACGCCACAGATGCGCAGCTCTGGGAGGCTCTGGAGCGTGTGCGGCTTGCAGACTTCCTGAGAAGTGAGCGGGGGCTTGATACCCGTGTCCTGGAAAAAGGCTCAAATTTTTCCGGCGGTCAGTGCCAGAGGCTGGCATTGTGCCGCGCCCTGCTTCATGACAGCCCTGTCTATGTCTTTGACGAGGCGACCTCTAACATCGATGTAGAGAGCGAAAACGACATTATGGAGCAGATTTACCTGCTTGCTAAAGAAAAGACCGTGCTTCTCATTTCCCACCGCCTGGCAAATGGAACGGGGGCGGATTGTATTTATGTGATGAGCGATGGAAAAGTAGTGGAAAAGGGAAGCCATGAGACGCTTTTATCTGCCCATGGTTTATATGAAAGCCTGTGGAATACACAGCAAAATCTGGAAAACTATGGAACGGACGGAAAGGACGGTGGAAAAGCATGAAAAATCAGAGTATGAAAAAAAGAAGCAATTTTGCAGTCTGCATGCAGTTGATCGGACTTGTGAAGCCGTTGACCGGATATATGCTGCTGGCGATCCTTATGGGGCTTGCAGGTCATCTCTGCGCCGCGTTCCTGACGGTTCTGGGCGTTTATGCGCTTTTGAGCCTGCTTGGCTTTGAGTACTCGGTTTCTGTGGGAACGCTGTTTGTACTGGCAATTGTGTTTGCCGTACTTCGGGGCGCTCTGCGTTATGGAGAGCAGTCCTGCAACCACTTTATTGCATTTAAGCTTCTGGCGCTGATCCGCGATCGGGTGTTTCAGGCTTTGCGTAAGCTTTGTCCCGCCAAACTGGAAGGAAAGGATAAGGGAAATTTGATTTCCGTGATCACTTCAGACATTGAATTGCTGGAGGTCTTTTATGCGCATACCATTTCACCCATCGTTATCGCAGTTTTCATGTCCCTGGTGATGTCTTTGTTTATCGGGCGGTATCACTGGGCGCTGGGGCTTCTGGCACTGGCTGCCTATGTGCTCATCGGGGCGGTGATTCCGGTGATGGTTTCCAGGATAAGCGGCGATGACGGGATGCGTTTCCGCACGAAATCAGGAGAATTGAGCAGCTTTGTCCTGGACAGCCTGCGTGGCCTGCCGGAAATCATCCAGTACGGAAGAGGGCGGCAGCGTCTTGAAGAGATGAACCGCAGAACCGACGATCTGAGTGCAGATGAGGAACGGATGAAACGGACCTCCGGCAGAAATACGGCGGTCACCAATACGGTAATCCTGCTTGCGGATATTGCCATGCTCTTTGCGGCCTCTGCACTTTATCAGAGAGGGCAGGTAACCTTTGAGGGAATTTTAATCCCTCTGATTGCATTGATGAGCTCTTTCGGCCCGGTGGTAGCTCTGGCTAATCTTGGAAGTACGCTTCAGAATACCTTTGCGGCGGGCAACCGGGTGCTGGATATTCTGGAAGAGGCTCCGGCAGTAGAGGAAGTGAGCGGAAAGAAAGAAATCGCGTTTTCGGGCGCAGAGGCGGAGCATGTGACCTTTTCCTATGGAGAAGAAGAAATACTGTCAGATTTTTCCATTAAAATACCTGAGCATTCCGTGATTGGAATCGTCGGAAAGAGCGGCAGCGGAAAATCTACATTTCTGAAGCTTCTCATGCGTTTCTGGAAGGTACAGCAGGGAAGGGTGAAAATATCGGGAACAGAGATGGAAGAGATCAATACAGACAATCTCCGGGATATGGAGAGCTTTGTCACACAGGAAACCCAGCTTTTCCATGACAGTATTGCCAATAACCTGCGGATCGCCAAGCAGAATGCCACCCAGGAGGAACTGGAAGCTGCATGCCGTAAGGCATCCGTGCACGACTTTATCATGACGCTTCCAAGGGGCTATGAAACGCCGGTGGGAGAGCTTGGAGATACGCTTTCCGGCGGGGAGAGGCAGCGTCTGGGCCTTGCAAGGGCCTTTCTCCATGACTCGCCGTTGGTTCTTCTGGATGAACCTACCAGCAATCTGGACAGCCTCAATGAGGCGGTGATTCTGAAATCTCTGGCGCAGGAGCGGAAGGATAAGACGATCGTGCTGGTATCCCACCGTCAGTCCACCATGCGCATTACAGATACCGTATATTCCGTGGAAAACGGAAGGATGAGCTGAGTGTAAATGTGGAAAAACGTAATAATAACGGAACGATCCGAGGATATCACAGGCGTTGGAATACCTTTTGACGCCTTCATCATAAGAGTGCTTATAAAAGCAAAACAGAAATGAAAGACAAAAGAAATCGGAGGATTATTTATGAATATCACTAGTTTACAACTTTTGAAATTTCCTAAAACCTGATAAAATGTAGTCTTCTA
>JAUNGB010000129.1 GCA_030524715.1 Eubacteriales bacterium
AGATCATGTTTAAGGGGCGATGCTATTATTTGGGCGGCTATTCCCAAATTGAGGAGGCCGCAAAGGCCAGACGCCAGGCGGAGGAACGTATCTACGGGGAGTTCCTGGAGTGGTACTACAGCACACATCTCCCAAAGAAAGGCCGGACGGCGATAGATACCAGAGAGGAGGGAATCCATGGGGCGTATCCTGTTGATTGAATTTGAAAACGATGATACAGAGGCATTTAACGAAATCGTAGAACTGCTGAACCGTTATCCCGGTTTTGAACATCTGCGGCTGAAAGCGGAGCAGCCACTGTGCCTTCCGGGAATTGAAATCTATCCGGCTCAAAGAAAGATATACCGGGATCGCCGGGAAATCCACTTGACTGCTAAGGAATATGATCTCCTGTGCCTTCTGGCGGCCAACAAGGGAAAGGTGCTGACCTATGAACAGCTTTACAAGTCTGTCTGGGGAGAGGAGCCTATGGGCAATGAACATAACGCCATAGGATGCCATATCCGCAATTTAAGGGATAAGCTGCATGAGGCAGCGCCGGATACCCCTTTTACCATCCGGTGCGTCCGGGAAGTCGGATACACCTTTGAAATAACAGAAGAAAGTACATCGTAAAGAGCAGCGGTTTCTTAGTCGGGCCGCTGCTTTTTTCTGTCAGAGGGGCGGCTTGAGTTGCATTTTATGGCATAGCTGTTTCCGTAAATTCAACATATAAAGTCAATTTCCCTGAAATAGCGATACAATGTGCATAGATATTATCAAATATGGTCTAAACTTGCGATAAACAGCTTCATTTCTACGGTTGCCCTACCGAAGTTCTACTGTTTTATACAATATAATTTCCCTATTGACAAAACACATGGGGAATCAGGAGGTGTTATGGCGTTCTGTCCCCGGTAAGGGGGATTTATGGGGCGATCAAGAGTAGAAACAGGTGCAAACCCGCCGAACAAAAAACAGAATACCGGCTTCGTACATACCGCAGTCCTTGAGGGGATTGCGGTATTTTTTTGTTCGACAAGCTTTTGCCTGTTTCTTTTCCTGCTGACAATATTTAACAAATACAACCATGCTGGTGCATCTGCTTTACGGCGGATGCGCTTTTCTTTTGTCGGAAAAAGGGATTTTTTGTTTGGTTGGGACAACCCTTTCTCCGGCAAGGCATACCGGCCTCGTTGCCGCAGCCCTCCGGTCAGTCTGGATTTTTCAAAAATTCAGACTGATTGGAGGTATTCAGCATGGATGCTGACAAAAAACAAATATGGATGAACGGTCAGCTTATCGAGGTAACAGAGGAAGTCTATGCCGCCTACCAAAAGGGCGACAGGAAAATGCGCTACTTTGAGAAGGACCTGAAAACAGAGCGGTTCCTTTTGGATGAGAACGGGCAGCTTCTGCAGGTTATTCCCAGCCGGGAAGATTCGTTGGACAGGCTTATGGCGGATAACGCAGAGCAGTTTGCCGACCAGCATGAAAGCGTGGAGGATCAGGTTTTCCGCAGAATATCAATGGAGCAACTATATGAAGCGTTGCAGCGCCTCACAAACACGGAGCAAAACCTGATTTATGCCCTCTTTTTTGAGGAGCAAACGGAAAGCCAGGTCGGTGAGATTCTGGGAATTACACAACAGGCTGTCCATAGACAGAAAACCAGGTTACTTAAAAAGCTGAAAAATTTTCTGGAAAAATAGATTTTAGCGGTTGTTAGACCTCTCACTCAACGGCAAATAGAGTGAGGGATATTGTGATCCCCTCTCCCAGCGCCGTTTGGCAGTGCGGCCAATCAGATCGGAAAAATTTTTGAGAAATTTTTGAAATTCCGGTTGTTAAGCAGCCTGCTCAACGGCAAATAGAGTGGAGGGATGTTGTGATCCCCCTCTCCCGGCATCGTTTTGCAGAGCGGCCAGCCAGAACGAAAAAATTTTATAAGAAATTTTTGAAAATCCGGTTGTTAAACGGTCTGCTCAACGGCAAATAAAGTGAGAGGTCTTTTCTATGGCCTCCTGTGAACCTTGACAACCGAATACCCATGTCATCAAGCACTTTCCCATTGCTATTGTGATGAGCATAAGCCACGTTAGCGGCTGCGCCACGATGCGCCGGGTAAAGACAGCGGGGACTCCACCTAACTGATTCTATGGTCCGAGGTCTGTCTGCCCGGTGCGGAGCGAGAAACAGCCGGCTATAAATACCGGGCGGCTCCCGGTACGGCGATAACAGGCAATGGGGCGATACTCCTGTCCGGCCATAAAGTCGAGCGTTGAAGCGGTGCAGCCTGCACCGTGATCCGTCGCAACAAGTGGGGGCAGCTCGGAGAGATCCTCGGAGGGGTGAGATTCCCGTGGAGCTGGTATGCCGCCAGCCGTTTGATGATTTCCCATGGCAAATCGGGGCGTCGAGGACAAATAGATTTGCTTTCTACATAGGCGGCGGAAAATTCCCGCCTAAATCTATGAGGAGGTCATAATTTTATGAATAGAACATATTTGCGCGGCGATATGTATTTTGCCGATCTGGGCCAGTGTATCGGTTCAGAACAGGAAGGCAATCGCCCCGTTGTGATTATACAGAATGATGTGGGAAACCGGCACAGCCCTACGGTCATCGTGGCTGCCGTCACGACCCAGAAAGAAAACAAAAGGAAACTTCCCACCCATTACTATATCGGCCCGGAGAATGGCCTGGGGCGGCCCTCCATCGTGCTGCTGGAGCAGCTCCGCACCATTGATAAAAAGCGTCTGGGCAGGTATGTGGGACGCTTGAATAAGAAGCAACTGGCTGAACTGGACGATGCCCTGGCAATCAGCCTTAGTTTGGAGCAGCATGATCCTGATGCGCTCGTTATGAGCCTGTGCGGCGTCTGCGCGGATAACTTCCGAAACACAGGCGCTTATTTTCTTCGCCGGGTTGACCCCAATCAATCCGTAAAAGAAACCTGCACCTATTGTAACCAGCGCAGAGGTTTTGATTATATCGTGGTAAAGAAATCATGATTACGTTATCAGCAATAAGTTTTCTACGGATTCATTTTTTGTATGAGGAAGGGAGTGAGGAGTGAATATGGAAAAACTGATTACTCGTAAGGAGGCGGCAAAAATACTGGGAATTAGCATTGCTACCCTGGATGAAGCCAGAAACAATGGCTTGATTTCTTATATTCAATATGTACCGAATGGGTGCGTCTATTTTACCAGCGTCGCTCTCCAGGAATATATTGCTAAAAGCACGCACCGGGCGAAACCTGTAGAAAAAAGAGAAACCTACCGAAATGTGCGAAGCGGCAAAGCATGAGCAAATCGCACATTTGAGTAGATGGCTATATTCTGATAGAACAATGGTAGCGGCGCTGCAAATATTTTCGGAGGTGATAAAAAATGACGGCCAAAAGAAGGCATATTCCCCAATATGGTACAGTCGAGATCAACGGACATACCTATTATAGAACCATCATAACGAATGCGGAGGGAAACCGAGTACCCTTATATGCAAAAACCCGCGAAGAATTATACGATAAAGAGATGGAGGCGCTGGAGCGAAACGATAATTCCGCACTCCGTCGGAAATCACCTACTGTTGCAGAGTATTGTGAAAAGTGGCTGCTGCTGCAGTCGGTTCATGTAAGGAAAACCACTTTAACGGATTATACGTCTAAGGTGCGACGCCATATCATCAGCGAGTTAGGTGATATGCGTATGGCGGATGTGACTTTGGACGATATTCAGGTGGCTCTTGTGCCGGTTTCCAAAAAGTCTGTATCGGTGTATAAGTCAGTTATCATATTATATAAATCTATTTTTCGAGCGGCGAAGGAGAGCCGGATTATTGATAATAACCCGACGATTTATCTCTCTGCAAAAGGGGGCGGCGTTCCGCAAAAGGACAAAACAGCATTGACGGACGAGCAGGTAAAAATGCTGTTGGATACAGTTAAGGGGTTGCCGCCCTATGTATTTGTCATGCTGGGGCTGTATGCGGGATTAAGGAGAGAGGAAATTCTTGCTCTGCAATGGGACTCTGTGTATCTGGACGCGGACGCGCCCTATTTGACCGTGCGGAGAGCGTGGCATACGGAGAATAACAGGCCGGTAGTCCTTACAGAATTAAAGACAAAGGCGGCGGAACGTAACATTCCCCTTCCGGACTGTCTGGCAGAATGTTTAAGAGAAGCAAAAGCAATTTCTCAATCGGAGTATGTAGTTGCGAACAGCGAAGGCCAGCCATTATCTTATACGCAATTCAGGCAGCTTTGGAAGTATATTGTTACCAGAACGGCAAAGCCAAGAACCTACAGAGTGTATAAGGACAATAAGGTGGTTCATGATGAAAACGGGAAACCGGTAAAACGCACCATCTACCCAAAGATGGGAGAAAAAGCAGCCCACAATGGCAACGTTGTTTATTCACTGGATTTTGATGTAACGCCGCACCAGCTTCGTCATACTTATATTACCAATCTTATTGCAGCTTCGGTTGATCCGAAAACGGTACAGTACCTGGCGGGGCATGAGAGCAGCAAAATTACGATGGACATCTATGCGAAAGTGAAATATAACAGGCCGGAGGAACTTGTTCAAACCATGGACAATGCCTTTGCTCAGTGGGAAACTGTGTGAATGGGGAAAATCAAAATTTTCAAAAACCATGAAAAGGCATTGATTTTTGCCGGGGAATTGCATATAATAAAGACAGATAACAGCGGGTGTATCTCAGCCCCTAAGTGAGAAAGTTTTTGAGTGAGTTTCTCTTGACTCACAGATCAAGAAAGTTATGAGCGAGTGTTTCGCCACTCTGAGTGCGATTGTAACAGCAGGGGCAGGGTGACTTGCCCCTGTTTGTTTATGCGGGAGAGAAAAAATGGATAATATTAAAATTTATCAAGTGTCACCACACTATGTGGACTATCTGGTTCCTTATGCACCGCATCTGTTTCACAACAAGCAAAAAGGACAGCAGAATGAGCGGAAGTATATAGGTGTTGTATTTCATATCCATGGTATGGACTATTTTGCACCTCTTTCCTCTTTCAAAGAGAAGCACAGATTGATGAGTGAAAGTCTGGATTTTATCAAGATCAAGGACTATGCGGTGATCAATCTCAATAATATGTTTCCTGTTCCGCCAGGACAATTCAGCTATGTAGATATTTCAAAGGAACGTAACCCCAAATACAAGTCTCTGCTTTTGGCCGAGTACCGCTACATAAAGTCAATTCAGGAGAAAATAAGGAAAAATGCCGCCACCCTTTACAAGCTTAAAGTAAATGGAGGCCCTTCACCGTTGACAAAACGGTGTAATGATTTTGAATTGTTAGAGACGCTCTGTAAAAAATACAAATGAAATACAACCAAATAATCAGACCGTGCCGCACCCCGTTTATCAGATAGCAGATATGATGCTTGATAAACGGGGTGCAGTTCGTTTTCAGACACCTTGTTTTTTATAAATCGTACCTTTGATGAATTTCCTGATTTTTGGTAAAAAGGGGGCGGAACCACAAATTATTTGATTTTCAGAAAGGATCATGAGCTATGGCTAAGAAAAAAGAGTGTATTCCTCAGTATGGAACGGTTATGAGAAAGGGGACCCTATATTACAGAACCCGTATTACAGACGCTGACGGCAAGCAGATCAGCTTATATGCAGCTACCCGCGAGGAATTGTATCGCAAAGAATCAGAGGCGCGCCGTCAGGTGGAGGAGATCATATTCCGCAGAAAAAATCCCACGGTTGCAGAGTATTGTGAAAAGTGGCTGCTGATGCAGTCAGCAAAGGTTTCTTCAGCAACATTGAGGGGCTATACCTTTGATATGAACAATTACATAGTCAAGCCCCTGGGAGATATGTATCTGTCCGATGTGACCGCAGATGATATTAAGCTGGCGCTTATACCGGCATCAAAAAAATCGGCGGGTTTATATGCTACAGTGAATATGCTTTTTAAGTGTATCTTTTACTCGGCAGAGCGTAACCAGCTCATTGACTATAATCCTGCTGCTGGAATTTCTGCGAAGGGAGGTAAACCGACAAAGAAAAAGGACGCATTGACAGACGAACAGGTAAAGCAGCTTCTGAGCGCAGTACAAGGACTTCCGCCGTATGTATTCATTATGATCGGCCTGTATTCCGGCCTTCGTCGGGAAGAAGCGCTTGCGCTGCAATGGGACTGTGTGTTTCTGGATGTGCCTACGCCGTATATATCGGTTCAGAGAGCATGGCGCACTGAGCATAATCGCCCGGTGATTTCTACCATTCTAAAGACCAAGGCGGCAAAACGGGATATACCGATTCCAAAATGCCTGGTGGATTGCCTGCGGGAAGTCAAAAAGACATCCATATCAGACTATGTGATTGCGGACAGTGAAGGACAGCCCCTGTCCTATTCGCAATTTAAGAGGGTCTGGCAGTATGTTGTTGTGCGTTCCACAAAAGAAAGGACATACTACAAATATGTGAATGGACAGAGCATCAGGTACACGGTCAAGCCAACCCTGGGCAGTTGCCAGAAGAATAATCCGAAGATTGTTTACAGTATGGATTTTGAAGTGACACCGCATCAGCTTCGTCACACCTACATCACCAATCTTCTTTATTCCGGGGTTGACCCTAAGACGGTTCAATATCTGGCCGGGCATGAAAATAGCAAAACGACTATGGACATTTATGCAAAAATCAAATATAATAAGCCGGAAGAACTTTTGAGTGTGGTAAATGCTGCATTTCAGTAAAATAACACAGAATGAAATGGCGCCTGGTTTTGTGTTAATGGATAGGACAACCGGAAGGCGGAAGCCAGAAAAACCCTGAAATATCAAGGAAAAGCAGGCCACAGATTATTTCAAAAAGATTGATTATTTTTGTATATCTGATAAAATAGAGGGGTAAGTTAAGAGGAAATGTTTTCCGGACGACTGCTGTGAAACATATCCAGAGAGGAGGCAGACAATGCCATTACCAATCAATATTGCAGATTTAATCAATCGTCGGGTAGTAGAAAACGCCCGTGTGGAATACAAGGGAGACTGGAACCCGGAACCGATCTTGCACTCCATTTGCGCCTTTGCAAATGACATCGACAACTGGGGCGGCGGTTATATCATCATTGGCATTGACGAGGAGGATGGTATGCCCAAATTCCCTGTCCGGGGGCTTGAGAAAAACTCCATTGACCGCATCAACAAGGAACTGCTGCAAAAGTGCAATCTGATTGAGCCGCGCTATATTCCCATCGTAGAACAGACCACATTCGATGGCAAAGAGATCGTTGTGCTGTGGGTGCCGGGCGGCCCGGACAGACCGTACAAATGTCCTGTGGCATTCCCAACAGAAAAGGCAAAGAAAGCGGAAAAAGCATATTATATCCGCAAGATGTCCAACAGTATCCGTGCTAATGCGCTGGAAGAAAAAGAGCTGATTCTGCTGGCAGACAACCAGCCCTATGATGACCGGGCAAACCTGATGGCACGGGTGGAGGATATGAAGTCCAGCCTGATCTCGGAGTTTTTGCATACTGTGGGCAGCGATCTTCACAGAGATTCCCTTCGCAGACCGGTTGAGGAAATTGCCGCTTCCATGCGGCTCATCGGCGGCCCATCTGAAATGCGCCGCCCTCTGAATGTGGGGCTGATGTTCTTCAACGAGCAGCCGGAACATTTTTTTCCCTATGCCCGCATTGAGGTTGTGGATAAGCCTGACCCCACCGGCATCGGCATGACGGAGAAGGTGTTCGCCGGTCCGCTGGACCGCCAGCTGCGGGACGCTCTAAGTTATATCAAAAACTATATTATTAAGGAAAAGGTGACGAAGATTTCCGGCCAGGCGGAGGCAGTGCGGATTTACAACTATCCCTACGACGCCGTGGAGGAAACCTTATCCAACGCCATCTATCATAAATCCTATCAAATCGGAGAACCGGTCACGGTTACAGTTACACCGGAGCGGATGGAAATAACCAGCCTGCCGGGGCCTGACCGGACGATCTCTGATGAGGACATTCAGAACCGGCGCATGATCTCCAGACGGTATCGGAACCGCCGTATCGGTGACTTTCTCAAAGAGCTGAAGCTGGTTGAGGGCCGCAACACCGGCATTCCCACAATCCTGCGGGCAATGGAAACCAACGGCTCCCACCCCCCGGTCTTTGAAACAGATGCGGATCGCACTTACTTGACCGTGATTCTTCCGGTCCATGAAACCTTTCTGCATCCAGAAGCACCGGAAGTAAAAACACCTGTGAAGCCAAAAGCAAGAAAGAGCATCGAGGAAATCAAGGCGCTGATTTTGAAAACGCTGGACAGAATCGGTGATGTACCTACCTCTGAGCTGGCGGCGGCAATGGATTACACCAAAGTGACTGCTGCTGTCAGTAAGGCAATCAAGGAATTGATGGCCGAGGGAAAGGTGGTTTACTCTGATCCTGAGCATCCCCGTTCCCGCAATCAGAAAATCTGTCTGGTGGAGGACAACGAGGATGAATGATGCCGAACTAATCAGCGCCATTCATTCCTCCATGTACCATCAATGCCAGCGCCGTGGCTATGCTGCGCCGGTGGATGTGCTGATGGACATTAGAGTGCTGCCGAAAAAGAAATATGAGGATTGGCGGTTTGGCAGGGTGTCCTATCTGGAGAGCGTCTGTACCGTCAACCTGCGCAAGCTCTCATTTATTATGAGCCAGATGCGCTCCTATGCAAAGAAAGCGGAACTGAAACCGTCCTTCTGCTATTATAAGCAATGGGGCGTTAAAAAGAAAAACGGCCAGGGTCACAGGCCAGTGGTTCCGCTGCGTTTTGGAAAAAGTGGAAACCCGGAAATCGAAAGATGGTATGCAACCCATTTTGTAGATCTAAAACGGAGCGCCCAGCTGAAAGCGGAGGCTGCAAAACAAAAAGAACAAAATACCGATACCAGGGAGCAGTCATAGCGGCTGCTCTTTTTCTTTTGCTCTCTTAGTAAACATCGTACCATTAATAGAAACCGTGTTTTCTGGTAAGAAGATTGTGAAAGGTGGCTTCTGGTGCGGTAGGTCAAGGTCTCCCCAGTCAGCTTCGTCACACCTACATCACCAATCTTCTTTATTCCGGGGTTGACCCTAAGACGGTTCAATATCTGGCCGGGCATGAAAACAGCAAAACGACTATGGACATTTATGCAAAAATCAAGTATAATACACCCGAAGCACTTTTGAGCGTGGTGAACGTTGCCTTTCAGCAGACAGGCACGGATTGAAATGGCACCTATTTTTGTGTTAATGGATAGGACAACCGACAGACGGAAATCGGAAAAGTCCTGAAATATCAAGGAAAAACAGACCACAGACTATTTCAATACGGCCTCAAGGCTGCACGTCGCGCTCCGCAGTTCTCCAAGAGATAATTTCC
>JAUNGB010000130.1 GCA_030524715.1 Eubacteriales bacterium
ATTAAAAAAAAACCTGAAAAATCAATGATTTAGGGCTTGACATTATAGGAAGGAGTAACCATCTTTGGTACATTCCTGCAAAGATTCAGCGTATTTGTCCTTACTTATGTGGTATATCGCGGACTGGGGCTGGAAGGGACAGCCATGACAGATATTGTACTGTTACAGGCGTCCGTCTATATAGCGGTAGACATGCTCCCGATTCCCGGAGCGCAGGGAATTACGGAAGCAATGTATAAAAGTATATTTGCAGTTATTTTTCCACAGAAATATCTGATCGCTTCTATGTGTATTACAAGGGGAATCAGTTTTTACTTGATTATGATAATCAGCTTTGGAATGTGGGGGATTGCATATTTGAAGAACAGCAGGAAAAGCAGATAGAAAAAATACTTCTAAAAGCTTTCCGGACGATAGGGGTGGGTATTAAACCATATAAAAATAATATGAAGGACAATTAGGGCCAGTTTAATACCATTTTGTTATTCTATACGGAATTATGTGATAAAATAAAACTTGCATGTACAGATGCTATAAGGTATCATATTGTAAAAATGTGCAGGAAATCTGCGTAGCTTTATTGTATAGTTAAAGAATTTCACATCGGAATAAACGGAGAAAAAGCTGCACATATCTGATCGGAATTAATCAACGCGGACGGTTCTGCATGTTACACGTCGGTATATTGAACAAACGTGGATTGAAACAATACTTTAAGAGAAAACGGGAGGGACAACTATGGATATTGATACAGAGGTTTATGGTGAAACTATGGAACTGTTTCTGGACACTTTGATGAAACGCACTCTGGATGGAAAACAGGTATGGGATAATTTAGGATATTTGCCTGCCAGGTTTATGCTGGACGATAGATGGGAAGAACAGGAAGGGGAGGTTTCCAATTTGTTTTGTATGGAAACCAGTTTTAAAGGACGCGAATATTCTTTGAAATTGTCGGAAAGTATTGAATTATTATCTATGAAAGGGAATATTTACGGGATCCTCAACCGTGAGGACGATGGAAAGTCCTATGAATTTGCGCTTTCGTTGGATGGAGAACGCTATAAAAGTGCATCTGCCGAAGAACTTAGAGGGATATATGCGGATTCGTTGGTTGTAAATTTCGCTGATATGGTCGTGGAATATTTTGGAGGGTTTCCTGAAGTTATAGCTGCTGGATATAAAGATAACGCTTATTATTGTAATGAGTTTTTTGAGGGGAAAAAGGTAGAGAAAAAGTGGAAGAAGATGCCTGTTGTGAAATTAGGAGAAAAATTGTTCCAGGAGAAACGAATGATGGATTTTCATAAGATTATTCTGGATACGGAATACCGGAAGAAGCTGTTGGAAGAGGAATTATAATATAAGTCTATTGCCAGTAGACAATTTTAAGGGGACTATTGAAAGACAGAAGAAGCAGATGTTGATATTCTGATAGAAAGGAAAGTATATATATGATTATTAAGCGATTTGATTTATGGGAACAGAATGAGTATTCTTATCCTATGGCATTTGGATTTATACCGAACATCATGGCATTTATCCATGACGAGGATACACAAAAAAGGCCGGGAATGATTGTGGTTCCCGGAGGCGGATATCGGGTGGTTTCCCCAACAGAAGGGGAAATTGTAGCCAGAGAATTTTATAAAAAGGGGTATCAGGCATTTGTCTGCACGTATACCATAAACCTTCTGGGTGCGGCGCCGCTTATGGATCAGCCTATAAAAGATCTGTCAAGAGCAGTGTGTTTTGTACGTAAAATGGCAGAGGAATTTAAAGTTTTGACAAACCAGGTGATCATCTGTGGATTTTCTGCCGGAGCCCACCTTTGCGGCAACCTTTGCGTTCATTTCGAAGATGTGGCGGATGCACAGTATCAGGGTATTTCCAACCGCCCGGATGCCGCAATCCTGTCTTATCCGGTGATCACATCCGGAGAATATGCACACAGAGATTCCTTTAATGCCCTTCTGGGTGAAAATCCCTCAGAAGAACAGCTTACATATGTGTCTTTGGAAAAACAGGTGAAATCCAACACACCTCCCTGCTTTTTATGGCAGACTGCAACAGATGAAACAGTTCCGGTGGAAAACAGCTATTTTATGGCGGAGGCGCTTCATAAACAGGGAATCCCTTACGCACATCATGTATTTTCCAGCGGAAAGCATGGACTGTCCCTGGCAAATGAAGCCTGGGCAAACGGGGAGTACGGAGAAACCGATACCATGGAACAGATTTACCGTACCGTACAGTGCATAAAAGAAGGTAAACTGCCGCTTCCGGAGGAAGTGCGGCAGCAGATTCTGGAAGATTTTGACTATGATGAAGAAAAAGGAAAAGAAGCATTGAAGCAAAATATTCCCAATAAAGAAGCTGCAATCTGGCCGATACTGGCAGATGAGTGGCTGAAAAGCATACTGGGATATAATGTGGGAGAGAGAGAATAATTTTCTCACCTCCCCCCTATTTATTTTCGATAATCAATAATGAACTACGTTTTCTGCATTGCATATACGTTCAATAACCGGAGCGGCAGCGCTGCTTTTAAAATAATTTAAGGTTGAATCCGGAACAAGCTTACCAAGAGCGTCGAAATTTCTTTCCTTAATGTATTGGCGGACGGTGGAAGCACTGATAGGGGCTCCGTTAAATTCCTTTCGCGGAACGATTATGCAGTCAATTCCGGCCGCAGGCAGTTCTTCAGACATGATCTGATTATAGAGCCCTGTCACCTGACTGTTGGGTTCTTCTCCTACATAACGGCAGGTAATGGATAAGGTATCCGCGATTTTCCTGAAAACTGCCAGGTCCAGCTTTGCGTGTCCTTTTATCACCGCCTCTTCATCCTTCAAAAAATAACTTGGAAAGGTAGCGTTGCTGATGATATAAGGGCCACTGTCATGGCAGATGACATTGGGGAGATGTGCGGTACCTTCTGTTACAAGCTGCTTTCGGACAGAAAAAGGAATCAGACTGGCGTCTTCACTTACAATAAACAGATGAAGCGTGTCACATTCCGAAGCGGCCTTTTCCACTAAATACTGATGTCCCAAAGTGAAGGGATTAGCGTTCATGACCAAAGCCGCTGATTTACCGGCGGTTTTGGTTTGGGAAAGCCTGGACAGATAATCTGAAAACCCCCTTCGCCTGTTTTCCATAAAAACAAGCGTCCCGTCTACTCTTGCGATTTCGTGGAAGCCCAGATCCTGAAAAAACTTTGCAGAGTTTATTTTCGTATAAAGAAACAAGTGAATATTTCCGCGGCGGTACTGGACGTCGATCAGATAAGAGATGATCTCATTCAGAAGTCCTTCCCCCTGATGGCTGCTGCTGACAGCAAAGCAGCGGAGCGTATTGCCAAAGCAGCTTCCGGTAGCGATGACGCGGTAATTTTCATCATACATGGCACAGATATAATCCAGGTTGGCGTCACGGCGGATTCCTTCCTGTTCCAGCAGGGAATCCACCTGAGCTAGGCCGCGGCTGTCCGTGGGCTGGATTTGGGAAATTGTATAATCTGACATTTTTATGCCTCACTTTCTAAAAAATATAAGAAGTAACAGATCGACAGCAGATCGGCGCTTCCGCCGGGGGAAAGATTCTTCTGGATAAATTCCCGGTCGAGCTGCTCCAAAACCTGTTTGTCAGGATAAGGAGTTTCTGCAAGTATCGCTTTTATATGTTCAACGGTTTTTTGCTGTGTGGCGATATCGCTTCTTGCGATCAGGTTGGTGTCTGTGGCGGAGGCCATTAACGCCAGCAGCGCGGCGCACCCGGCGTCATTGATAGTAAGGCCTCTTGCAAGCCCTTCCTTCAGTACAGGAAGCCCTGCTTTTTGAACGGCGGGAAGTCCGGCCTCTACCTGCCCCCGTATGCCGGTGATCTGATACTGCAGGTACAGCTTCTGGCCTGTTGTGACGGCAGTTTCCTTTGTAAGCCCGGCAAAATCAGAGTCTGTCAGTCCCTGTGTCATTGCGGCGCATTCTTTTAAGATCAGTTCCGGTATCTTCCATTGCTCCCGGGGCAGCCGTCCGAGAGCGGCACAGAGGATCCCCATAGAAAAAATGGCTCCCTTATGAGTATTGCTCCCCCTGGTAGCGGAAAACATGTCAGCTTCGGCCCTTTTTCCTGCGGGGCGGATCTGCAGGAAGGTCTTCGCTGCAGGCTGCCCGGAGGTCTGTTTCCCGATTCTGGCGCATGTCTCAAAATAGGGAAACAATGCCGAGGCGCTGTCCATGAAGGTAAAAACATCCATATCTTTATGGCTTCCGCTGTTTGAACGGTCCACAAGTCCCGGCTTCGGCGTGGTGCAGACTTCATAAAGAAGCGCCCTTACAGCCAGTCTGGCAGCATCCTTTGCGTCTGTTTCTTCGATAGCTTCAGTCAATATTTGTTTGGTACGGCTTTGGAGTTCCGTAACGCTGTGGATGCGGCTGCGGGAGCATTCCTTCGCCGGTCCGCCGCACACAAGACAGCGACGCGGGGAAAGTCCCAGTTCTGTACGATCAACCTTTTGGCCGTCTTCCCTGAGAACGTCCATATCAAATAATCTGCCAAGGTCTGAACCGTCTTCCACATCAGAGGTAATTCTTTTTATAGCGACGGGATCCCGGTCGAGCACATAGAAGGCTTCGTTGCCGGTGACTTCGCTGCTTTCTTCAAAGTAAACAGGCTTTATTTTCATGGCGTCCATCCGTTCTTCCAGAAGACGTTTTCCTAATTGAAATCCCCTGAGAATGAGGGGATCGTTTTTCACAGGTCCCGCGATATTCATAGTAAAGCAGATCATGGCGCTGTGATATTTGCGAAGCAATTCCTGCTGCCGGAAAGCGCGTCTTTCCCTAGCGTCCAGCATTTCGGTCAAGGTTACCTGATGTTCCATATTTCCTCCTTTTTGCGCGTGTTTTTGCGCATCATGGTATGCCCGGAGGGTATTTCCTCCTTCTTGCGCGTGTTTTTGCGCATTATGGTATGCCCGAAGGGTATTTCCTCCTTCTTGCGCGTGTTTTCAGCGGTTTTTTAATCAGAGAACGCTCCAGTTGTACCAATACAGACATCGGATAAGCGTATCCGGGAAGCGGATACGCTTCCGGTGTCAGAAAATGTTAACGTTATATTTTCTGGTGAACGAAATATATTTTTCCACGCAGTCATTCACATACTTTCCCTTTTTCCAAACAAGGCCGATTTCCTGCGTAATAGACGGAACAAAGGGAATACCGACCAGCCCGGGTAAATTTTTCAGAAGAGACGCATAAAGAAAGCCGCCTCCTAAATTATCGTGAATAAAATTCCGGATGGTATATAACTGGCTTGCGTGCATAATAACATTCGGTTTTATTCCGCTTTTTTCAAAACGTGAATACAGAGTAGCGTTTAAAACAGAATCAGTGTTATACATGATCAGCTTTTCATCTTTTAGCATTTCAATAGAAACTACTTTCTCATTTGCCAGATGATGCTCAGGAGATACGCAAAATACAATGCGGTCAGAGATCATCTGGTGAGAATTGAGCTTATCTATCTCGTAAAAATTCATATTCACAAGCGCAAGATCCAGAGTTTCGTCCATGACAAGCCTGGCGGCCCGTATAGAGCCGTATTCATATAGTTCCACCGGAACAGAGGGATGCTCTTTGTGAAATTTTATAAGCATATCCGGAAAGAACATCGTACTCAGAAGGGGAGGGATCCCAATGCGGATGGGAACCGTCTGCCTGCCAAGATCATACAGCTCTGAGGAGGTCTGATTAATGGTATCAAGAAGCTGGCTGGCTTTCTGGTAAAAGATTTCCCCTTCCTTTGTTAAGATCATATGGTTTTTGGAACGTATAAAGAGGCTGACCGAAAATTCCTTTTCTAATTCGCGGATGGCATTGGAAATGGCAGGCTGCGTTACATAAAGCTTCTGGGCAGCCTGAGTAATGCTATGGTAACGGCACACAGCGCAGAAATATTCCAACTGGACGATCTTCATAATATTTTCCCCCTTCGTGTTCCTGTCATTTTTGGACATTATCAATAAAAAAACGTTAATATTCTTCTTGATTATATCATAATACAGGTAATAATGCACAAAAAAATGACAGCGATTAATCTTTTTTTATGGATATATAATTATTCGTAAATAGACAAACCGAAGTTTGTTTTCTATAATAAAACCGTAACAAGCAGTAATAGCGACGGCCGTTATATTACTCGATAAAAAGAATAAAGATTGGGGGAAACAAATGAGTCCATCTACAATTACTTTACTTTTTCTCCTGTTTGCAGTGGTGATGTTCGTATTGGAAAAAATTCCATTAGGGGTCACTTCCATGATCGTTTGTATAGGGCTGGTCGTAACAGGAGTGCTGGATGTCAAAACAGCGTTTGCAGGATTTATTGACAGCAATGTGATTTTGTTCGTAGCAATGTTTATCGTCGGAGGCGCTTTGTTTGAGACAGGCATGGCAAATAAAATCGGCGGCATTGTAACGAGATTTGCAAAAACAGAGCGTATGCTGATCGTTGCAATCATGGTCATTGTGGGATTCATGAGCGGCGTGCTGTCGAATACAGGAACTGCAGCCGTATTAATTCCGGTAGTAATCGGTATCGCGGCAAAATCCGGATACAAAAGATCACGTCTGTTGATGCCGCTTGTATTTGCCGCGGCCATGGGAGGAAACCTTTCGCTGATCGGAGCGCCGGGTAATCTGATCGCACAGAGCGCACTGGAAGAAATAGGGTTGAAATTCGGCTTTTTTGAATATGCCATTGTCGGATTGCCGATTTTGCTTGTAGGTATTCTTTTTTATGCAACAGTAGGGTATAAGCTTTTGCCAAACCATGATGTAAAGGACGACGGCGCGTTTGATACGCAGAAGGATTTCAGTAATGTTCCTGCATGGAAGCAGTGGTTATCTCTTATTATTCTGGTTTTGACGCTGCTGGCAATGATTTTTGAAGACAAAATCGGAATCAAGCTTTGTATATCAGGAGGAATTGGTGCGTTATTATTAATCCTTACCGGAGTTATATCTGAAAAAGACGCATTAAAATCAATCGACCTGAAAACGATTTTTCTGTTTGGGGGAACATTGTCTCTGGCATCTGCCCTGCAGAATACAGGCGCAGGCGAAATGATCGCAAATAAAGTAATTGGGGCGCTGGGAGATGAGCCGTCGCCGTATATTCTGACTTTAGTGGTATTTCTTCTCTGCTGTATCCTGACAAATTTTATGTCAAATACGGCAACCACTGCGCTGATGGTTCCGATCTGCCTGTCTATCGCCCAGGGAATGGGGGCGGATCCGAGAGCGGTACTGATGGCTTGTGTGATCGGCGGTTCCTGCGCATATGCCACGCCGATCGGTATGCCGGCAAATACTATGGTGGTAGGAGCCGGGGGATACAAATTTATGGATTATGTGAAGGCGGGATTTCCATTAATTATCATAGCCACGATCGTAAGCATGATCATTCTTCCCATCGCATTTCCGTTCTTCCCGTAACAGAAAGGCTGTTTACATATTTTATGCGGAACAAATCTGCCTGCAAGGGCATGTTTGAAAATTGCGGGAATAAATTTTCAAATGCGTTTCAGGTCAACATAATATTTTAAGGAGTGAAAACTATGGATAAGAAACAACAGGTAGAACAGCTTACCAATTATATGGCAAATTTTGTGTCATATATCGGAAAAGTATTACCAGACGACATTATTGCAAAGCTGGATGAGCTTGCGGAAAAAGAAGACAGCCCGCTTTCAAAGGTTATCTATCAGACAATGAAGAAAAACCAGGTACTTGCAAAAGAACTGAACAGGCCGAGCTGTCAGGATACGGGCGTGCTGCAGTTCTGGGTAAAATGCGGAGCAGGCTTTCCACTGATCGGGGAACTGGAAGCATTATTAAAAGAAGCAGTTGTGAAGGCGACCTTTGAGGCGCCGCTCCGTCACAACAGTGTGGAAACATTTGATGAGTATAATACCGGAAAAAATGTAGGAAAGGGAACTCCTACCGTATTCTGGGATATTGTGCCCGACAGTGACCAGTGTGAGATTTATGCATACATGGCGGGAGGCGGATGTACACTTCCCGGAAAAGCCATGGTTCTTATGCCGGGCGCAGGTTACGAAGGCGTAACTAAATTTGTTATGGATGTGATGACATCCTACGGACTGAATGCATGTCCTCCGCTTCTGGTGGGAGTAGGCGTGGCAACCTCTGTTGAAACGGCGGCGCTGCTTTCTAAAAAGGCTCTGATGAGACCCCTTGGCAGCCACAATGAGAATGAGCGGGCAGCGTCTATGGAAAAGCTTTTGGAAGACGGCATTAACGCTATCGGCCTTGGACCGCAGGGAATGGGCGGAAAATATTCTGTTATGGGAGTCCACATTGAAAATACGGCAAGACATCCGTCTGCCATTGGAGTTGCTGTTAATGTAGGCTGCTGGTCACATAGAAGAGGCCATATTGTTTTTGATAAGGATCTTAACTACACAATTACAACACATTCGGGGGTGGAATTATAATGCTGGAAATAAAAGATGGAAAGAAAATTCTTACAACACCGGTATCGGCGGAGGATCTGGCGGATATCCATATCGGGGATATTATATATTTAAACGGCAGCATGACAACCTGCAGAGACGTTGCACACAGAAGGTTGGTGGAAGGCGGAAGAGAGCTTCCTGTTGATGTAAGGGATGCGGCAATTTTCCATGCAGGGCCGATCATTCGTCCTCTGGAAAACGATAAATTTGAGATGGTATCCGTAGGACCGACTACCAGTATGCGTATGGAGAAATTCGAAAAGGAATTTGTAGAGAAAACAGGTGTGAAAGTAATTATCGGAAAAGGCGGAATGGGACCGAATACAGAATACGCATGCAAAAATTATAAAGCCATTCACTGTGTATTTCCCGCTGGAAATGCAGTAGTTGCCGCCACAGAAGTAGAAGAGATCGTAGACGCACAGTGGCGTGATCTTGGAATGCCCGAAACATTATGGCATTGCCGTGTGAAAGAATTCGGGCCTCTGATCGTATCGATCGATACGGAAGGCCGCAATTTGTTCGAGGAAAACAAAGTCGTCTTTAATAAAAGAAAAGATAAAGCGATTGAAGAGATATGCAAGCACGTCAGCTTTATTAAGTAAACTGTAACTCGTAGTATAACCAATTTTGGGCCGGAAATGACCATACAGAGAATTCACTGCCAGGTTCTTTGTATGGTCATTTTTTAGAAGACAGTTATGGGCAAATGACGACAAAACTGCCAAAATGCCGAAAAATAAAGCGCCAAAATGCCGAAAAATAG
>JAUNGB010000131.1 GCA_030524715.1 Eubacteriales bacterium
CCCATCATTCAGTTTCTCATCATCTTCAACAATAAGGATTTTTTTCATAAATTTTTGTGCCTCCCAGCTAACATTTCATCTCCAATATTATACTGTAACTTTGCGATATTCTCAACCTGGAGTCACAAAACCGCAACTGACACCCATGAATTTGAATTGATATAATAGGGGTGCATCTTTTAATTTTGCTTTTGAGGGGTGTGCAAGGGGTACACTTTTACCCTATTCAAATCGAAAATATACCCTATAATTGATATAATCTCCAAAATCCGCTCACTGGACATAGCTTCCCGTCATTTATATTTTCCTTAGGTTCCGTCTTACATTTTTCTGAATATGAGGGATCATTAGCTGCTGAACATATAATGTCTAACGGACATGACTGAGGTATATAGTTTCTTTTATGGTCAAAGAATTCATTAATTGCCATAGGTGCCAACATATACCCTAATTCAACTTCTTCTCCATCCAAATATGCTCCCTGTATGCGATTTCCGTTGCTATCGATTATGGTCGGACATCCCATTTTTTCCATTAGCCAATTCCAATTACCGTACCGAATTCTTATGTCTTCATTACTTAATGCCAAACTTATGAAACACTTGCTTTTTTCACGAAAGGAAACTGCCCTCTCGAATCTTTCTAAAATCCATTTTCTTATTCTTGAAAAATCCACACTACACTCAGGATACATTTCATATAATAGGGATTGCAAAATACTTCTATTACCCCGAAATCCTATAGCAAAGTAATGATTTATAAACTGCTCGATATCTTCTACCTTTGTTGGAATAAACTCTTTTTCTTTCATTAATCGTAATGCTTTAATAAAAAACTTTCCTGATTCCACTTCCAATAGGGCCAACTCACATAGAGCTATTATCCACACATCATCTTTTGCAAATTCAGCGTATTCGTACTTGCATATCTCTTCACACACACTATACGGAAAATCCTTTTCCCTTTCCTCAATATTATATAATCTTTTTTCTACTAAATATGCCATGCTTTCAGATATACAACAACTGCCAAATTGAAACTTTTTATTTCCATTATATCTTACCATCACATATTCCATATTAGGAAACAATTCTTCATCTTTTTCAATATAAATATCATTTATATTAAATATCAAATCCTTTATATCTGCATCCCCTTTAAGCAGAGAGTAATAATCTTTATTGCCCTCCATTACTTCTCTATCTCTACTATCCTCTACTTTACCTATTTTAAATAAAAATTCCTGTATATAACGAATAAAATTAGTATAGCCATATGTGGTTGATACATCCTGCAAAAAGTGGCAATATTCATGTATAAAAGTTCCTTTTAACTCTAACGGATTATTCTCAAAATTGCTAAAGTCAATAATACCATTAATTCTAATACAAAAAAATGCCAATGAATAACTTCCCGATGAATTTTCGAACAATTTTCCCATTACCAAAATCCCCCTCTTTCTTCTATACTTAATTTGTGTTATATCCATTATACTTATGGATACTATTCCTGTCATCCTCCTTCAACTCGTTTTTCTTTTTGTGCAAATTCAATCCAGTAAAACACCGTGTGCATCTTTTAATTTTGCCTTTGAGGGGTGTGCAAGGGTGTGCATAATTTGCACCCCCCGTGTTCACCTGCACCCGGTTCAAAGCAAAAAAATAGCTCCGGTGGTTCATATTTCACCGAAAGCCTGAAATTACATTATTTTTGAGTGTTCATGCTCATTAAATTGTATCAATTAGGTAGTTTTGATTTCTATCGGGACAATGACTTTGATACAATTTGATTTTTACATAAACCATTTAATTTTGCCTGTTTGGGGTGTGCAAACTGGAAAGGCAAAATTAAAAGGTATGAAGATAAAAGAAAAAGCCCGGAATCATGCGGTTTGTTTTACCACACGGTTCCAGGCCGATTTTTCTTTAAAATATCTATCGTTTTCTGGTCCTTTTCTCCCCGGAAAAACTTGTCCAACACTTTCTGGAATACTTCGCACTCCGGTTTCGCCAAAGCAAACAATGTCATGGAAGATTTCAGTTTCAGATTATCCGGCCATCCCATCACAGCGACCGCATCATCGGAAGCCACTTCCAGTAATGCCTGCGAAATTTCAATGAGATTGCTGCTGAGCGTGTAATCTTCCATATATGCTTTCGCCTCATCCAGGTCTTTAATTGCATAATACCGGGCAGTTTCACTGTAACCTAGTCCTGCTATCTGGGGAAAGATAAACCACATCCAATGGCTTCTCTTCTGCCCCGACTTTATCTCCTGCAGGGCTGTCCGGTAATAGGTCTGCTGCGCGATTAGAAATCGCTCTAAATCATCGTTCATTTCAATTACCTACTTTGTTCTTCGCAAACGGGAACTTTGCTTTTTTCTGGATTTCCATTTCTTATTCATCTTATCTATCCAAGGTGCTGTTATCAACTCTATAATACCTCCTATAAATTCCGCTATAAAATCGGCCATATAACTCACCTCCAGCTTTCTATTTATCATTTTATTTATATTGCCAGTATAGCATGTAGACGGAATTTCTTCCACCAATACATTTTTATTAGCTCAAATAATCTTCTACCAGAGTGTATGACAACAGCTTAATCATACGCTGCGGCACGGGATTTTTCCCATATTCCCAATCTTCTAATGTCCTCTGCTTTATCTCATAGTATTCACAAAACTGCGGACGGGGCATTCCTAGATATTCCCAGATATCTTTAATACTCATGTGGGCAACCTCATATATAAATCGCAATAACAGAACGATATTATCATCCGGCGTTTTCTTCAACCGTATCTCATTTTCCCATCGTTCTATAAACTCATCCACATTCTCACATTCCTTTGCATCTTCGTATAGTTCAGAAAATGATCCAAATTTCATAGTGCGCTCTCCCAACTCTAAGAGATAATTCTTCCTTACAGCCACAGATTACCACGTTGAACGTGGTTTATAACCGTCAAAGATAAGGGATGTATAGTTTCCATAAAATAAGGCCGACAGCCACACCCATTTCCACAGATGCCTGCTGCCGGCCATTCTCATATTTCAAACTTGTATCCGCTTCCAATAACGGTCTTTATGTATCTATCTCCAAGCTTCTTCCTGATCTGGCTTACCACACTTACAACCGCTGCTCCACCATCACCAGAATCTTTCCAAACATTTTCATATATCTGCTCTTTACTGAACACCCAACCAGGATGCTGCGCTAAGTAGAGTAGCGTGAAAAATTCATGATATGTCATGGATATCAGTTCTCCATCTTTGTAAACTGTCTGCTCATGGATATGAATATCAAGGTCGGGGAAGGACAACACATCAGAATGGGCTTCCATATCAAAACGAGATGGCAAGTGTGTAACGTGGCACTGTGTCCTTAAGGATAAAAATTCCAAAACTTCCTGTAAAATTCCATCTCCATCCCTGGACTCAATGACCAGAATATCTACCATATTACCATCACCGTCCTTTCGCTTCTTTAAGTTTCTGAAAACTTTCCTCGCTGATAACATGTTCAATCTGGCAGGCATCCGCTTCGGCCTGTTTAGGATCAACGCCCATTTCAATCAGACTGTCTGTAAAGAACTGGTGCTTCTCATAGATGCTCTCTGCCACTTCCCGTCCTTCATCAGTCAGATGGAGATAGCCATCACCGTCCATTGTCAGAAATCCACCTTGCTTTAGGACTTTAACTGCATGGCATATACTTGGTTTGGAGAATCCCATGTGCCGGGCGAGATCAACGGAGCGCACCATGCCTTTCTTCTTCTGGAGCATGAGGATAGTTTTTAAGTAATCCTCACCGGATTGTGTTACATGAGAGGCATCATAAAGACGCTTTTGCTCTTCCTGTTCTTTTCCTTTTAATGCCATCAATGTAGTTTCTGTCATCAATTAATGTGCTTCTCCTTTCCGCAAAATAGGGGAAAAGTTTATATGCTCGCCAGGCGCATAGAAAATTACAGTTTCTATTCTGTTCGTTTCACTACTTCCCACATATTCATGTCAGGAGTGGGCTGATCACACCCGTGGCAGCCCTTACAATTTTTATCGCAGCTAGGCTGATACACCACTTTCCGGATATATCCCTGATTCTCTAAATACTCAAGTTCTATCTGAACACGGCCTACATCCATATGCAGTAATTCAGCCAACTCCTGAACACTGTACGTCTCTCCATTTTGCAAATAATCTAATAATCGAATTAACACAGTGTCCTCCCTTTCTTAAAAAATGATTAGCCCAACATGGTATGCCAGGAAAGCCAGAAGCAAAGCAGAAAGAACATAGTAAGCGGCAATCCGTACCGTCCATTTCATAGAATGGGTTTCCTGTGCAGTCGCAGCCAACGCCATAAGGCAGGGCATATTAAAGAAGAAAGCAAACAGGAAAGCAAGGGCTTCTGGCTTTGAAATTACTGCTAACATACTTGTACTGAGGACTGCCGTGTTTACGGTGCTGGTCTTTTCAATAGCAGCCCAAATACTCCCTGCGTTGAACAAAGAACCCATAACGCCAAGTGCTGCTTCTTTACCCATTGCAGAAACAACAAAAGCAACAAAAAGCTGCCAGGGCAAGCCAAAGAATTTCGTTACTGGCTCAATAAATGTTCCAATCCGATAAATAATACTATTTGCAACATCCCCATCAGGCGTGTAGGAAAGGAGCCAGAATATTACAGAAATGATAATAATAATACTCAGCGCACGTTTCAGAACACTTCCCAACTTATTAAACACAGAACTAAACAAACTTTTCCAATGAGGCTTATGATAGGGTGGCAGCTCCATAATCAAGCCACTGCGGTCTGTATCATTATTCAAGGAACGCCCAAAAATCTTATAGGTAATGAAGATATGCAGAAATGCCACAGCAAACAGGGACAAAACAACCAGTACGGCACTGCTTCCAAAAAAGGTGCCGCTGACAAGTCCTACAACGCCCCAAGTGGAACCGCAGGGAACCACCCACGAAAGGGCAATCGTCATAATACGCTGTCCCCAGGAGTCAATGACCCTTGTACCTGTCACACCACCGATATTGCATCCAAAGCTGACAAGAAATGGCATGATGGCCTTTCCCTGCAAACCAATTTTAGTCATGGTATTATCAAACACATAGGAAATCCTGGCCATATACCCGATATCCTCCATAAAGCCGAATACCAGACTGATACCAAATACATAGCTTGCCATTTGCAAAGCAAAGGAAACAGCCGTCAATACGCCATTGCACAGCAGGGAAACGACAACCGGAGCGACACCGATTCCAAGAAGCCAGTTTGCCAGAGGGGTAGATATTCCCGTAATTAAAGCACTGAACAATCCCATCAGAGGGAAGCCAATCGCCATAGAGCAGATCAGGCCGAGAACAATCATGCCAATGGCAATCGGCTTGCCCCATCGTTTGCTGGTTGCCGCCCGGTCAAAGCGGCTTCGTACCGTCTTTTTCTTCTTGCTGGTAACATTCTCGTTTATCAGTGTATCAATCCACTGAAATTTGCAGTCTGCCGTATGAAGGTTGCCGTCCTTTACCCTGGCAAGCCTTTGGCTGATCTTATCAAACTCGGAGGGCTGCACATTTTTCTGAACCAAAGAAAGTACCAATCTGTCTTGCTCCACTAATTTTGCTGCCAGCCAGGGAGCCGAATAGATGCCAATTCCTTTTTCGGGCAACAGGTCTATCATGGCAGAATAATCATCGCCAATCGTTCTCCGATAGATTCGTTCCAGCTTATCGCTGTTCAAAACAGAGGCCCTTTTATCGCAGTTTTCCAGCAGGGAGAAAAATGCGTCATATTGCTTTTTGTCCGCAGCTACCATTGGAACAACCGGAATACCGAGCGTTTTTTCAATGCCAGCAACATTGATCTGCTTTCCCTGCGCGGCAGCAACGTCCATCATGTTCAGAAGCAAAACTACGGGAACCTGGATGCCTGTATAATCAGCCAGCATGAAAAGGCTTCGGCCCAGCTGTGAGGCATCTGCCAAAATGCACACCATGTCGGCTTGCCCGCTGGCAATATAATCTCTTGTTACCACTTCTTCGTCAGAGTTGGCGGAAAGACTGTATGTACCCGGCAAATCCACAACCTTATAGGTCACATCCTTATGGACAAAAATGCCGTCCTTGCGTTCTACGGTTTTTCCAGGCCAGTTCCCGACGTGCTGACGGGAACCGGTCAAGGCATTAAACAGCGTGGATTTACCAGAATTGGGCTGCCCCAAAAGGGCAATCGTTTTTTCCTTCATCACTTTATCACCTCCACCATGATCTTATCGGATTCTTTCTTATTGATCGCTACCATAGTATCCCTGCAATATAAAAGAGTCGGCTGTTTCTTTGGATTTTGTATGACTTCGATTTTGCTGCCTACTGTAAGACCAATCGAGGTAATCCGGCTCTGAAAATGCGTATCGCCGGAAATTGCCGTAACGACACCGCAGGCCCTTTCATCTAATTCGCTCAATTTTTTCATTCGTTATGCTCCTTTCACAATCCATTCTTTTGCCTTTTCCTGCTCCTGCACCATCTCATAATAGTGGCCTTGCTTTTTCAACAGTTCCGCATGAGTGCCGATTTCTTCAATGCGGCCCTCATTCAGCACAATGATCTGATCGGCGTTCTGAATGGTATTCAGACGATGGGCAATCACGAATACGGTCTTGCCCTTCATCAGCCGGTCTAACGCCTGATTGATCTTTGCTTCATTGTCAGCGTCCAGGGACGCTGTAGATTCATCCAAAAGCAAGATTGGCGCATCCTTCAGAATCGCTCTTGCAATGGCGATCCGCTGTTTCTCACCTCCGGAAAGCGTATTGCCGCCCTCGGAAAGCCGGGTTTGATACCCTTCCGGCAATTCCATAATAAATTCATGGCAATGCGCAGCCTTAGCCGCCGCAATGACATCTTCCTTCGTGGCATTATCCCGTCCGGCCTTGATATTGTTGTAGATTGTATCGGAAAGAAGTGTATTTTCCTGGAACACCTCGCTGATATAGCGCAGCAGTCCATCCGGGTTTAATTCTTTCACATCGCATCCGCCGATACGGATATGACCGCTGGAAACATCCCAAAAGCGGGCAATCAGGTTCGCAACGGTAGATTTGCCGGAACCGGACGGGCCGATCAAGGCAGTAGTGCTGCCTTCCTTTGCATGGAAGCTGATGTCATGCAGAACATCGGCCTGCTTGTTGTATGCAAAATTCACATGGTCAAAAGCAATATCGAAATGGGAAAGCTCCACCTGTTCTTCCTGATAAGGCAAAGGTTTGGTATCATAAGCCTGCTCCAGATTAACCGCCGCCAGTTTCAAGTCTTTCAACAGGCTATAAGAATGTTCAAACGCAATCAGCAGAGCGGACAGTGAAAGACTTAACAGCATAAACGCCACAAGCTGTTCCGGCACAATCGAACCGCCCAGAAACAGGTAACTTCCAATCAGCAGAACAAGGGGGAGCAAAAAGTTTGCAACAATGGAATACATACTGGTCGGAGCCGCCATCTTCATTTCAGCTTTTACATTGGTTTTCCGAATGGATTCCAAGGTATCGGCCATCCTGGAAAAATGAGAGCTGGTCATGTTATGTGACTTAAATACCTTCATTCCCTTGACGTACTCCAACACAATAGAGATCATTTTGGAAGTCAGGTTCCGTTTCTGTGTTCCGTATTTTTCTACCAGGCGGTTGCCCCAACACAGAACCGGATAAGCTACCAGCAGTACCACACACTCGGCCAGAGCCAGCTTCCAGTTTACATAGAATGTGCCGATCAAGACCAGCCCCGCCATAACGACGGTTTTTACAATGGACGGAAGGGTATGGGTAATTACCAGCTCGAAATTACTTAAATCTTTTGTCAGTGTGCTTAACAGATAACCGCTGCTGTTATGATTGAAATAACCCAGGCTCAAAGAACGGTAATGATTTGCCAAATCCAGACGCATTTCCCCGCACATTTCCGCTCCTCTTGCATAGCACAGATAGTTTCCGCTCCGATAGATAATCAGTCTCAAAATGACACTGACAAGGCAGACAACGGTATAGGCGATCACCCTGCCTGCCGTAAGTGTATTGTCCAATAAGTGAATTGTGGTCAGGTACAAAATGAAGTATAGAACGATACTTAAAGCAGCATCCACAGCCATGAGAGAAATAGGAAGAGTCAACTGCTTATATTTGCTCCCTAACAGTTTCTTAATTGTACGCAGCATTTAGACCGCCTCCTTTCTTCTGTTTGCCGAATGGCATCGTGGTATCCTCTTGAGGGTTTCCGGCTGTTTCTCTTGTGTAAACGTCCCACATCTGGCCGTACACGCCCTTTTTTGCTACTAACTCACGATGTGTCCCTTGCTCTGCAACCGTTCCATTCTGGAATACAACGATTTTATCCGCGTCCCGGATTGTATGCAGCCGGTGGGCAATCATAATTGTGGTTTTGCCTTTTAGCAGATTTTGAAGGGCAAGCTGTATCTTATGCTCGTTCTCAATATCTGAATAAGAAGTCGCCTCATCAAATACCACAATGGGAGCGTCCTTCAGGATTGCCCGCGCAATCGAAATCCGCTGCTGCTGTCCGCCTGACAGCTTTACGCCCTCGTCACCTATTCTTGTTGCATAGCCCTTCGAAAGTCCCATAATGAAATCATCAATCTGTGCGGCCTTTGCAGCTTCCCGTACCTGTTCTTCGGTAGCGTTTGTCCCCATACGGATATTTTCAAGCAAAGTATCCTCCAGGAGAAACACATCCTGAAATACAAAGGCGGTCAAATCCATCAGGTTTTCTGTTTTCAGATCCGTAACCGGCACGCCTCCGATTCTGATTGTCCCGCTTGTTGTGTCCCAATACCGGCCAAGCAGTTGTACCGCTGTTGTTTTACCTGCCCCGGATGGGCCGACAAAGGCGTTCAGACTTCCCGGCTCTAAATGCAGGCTCACAGAGGCTAAAGCGTCTTTACCACCTTCTGTATAGTTGAAGGTCACATTTTCAAACTCAATGTCATAGCAGCCATCCTTCGCAAGCGTCTTGCTGCCGCTTTTCATCTCGTCCATATCCATGATTTTCTTGATATTATCAAGGCCGCTGCCAAGTGTCGGACGGCGAATTGAGGGAGACGCAAACAGCAAATTATTTTTCCAACCT
>JAUNGB010000132.1 GCA_030524715.1 Eubacteriales bacterium
GATTATAAAGAAGGGAAATTGACGATATCTTTGAGGTTTATGTAACGAATCTTTGGTAGCTTGTGTAGTCGTTTATGAATAGAAAATACAAGAAGGAGGCTGTCGATGCCTATATTAACTGAAATAAGACGGACGCCTGTTATCCAGCGAGGTGTTCTTATCATTTTGAAACAAGTAAAACTCTTACAGGAGGAAGCGGATAGGATAGAGTTAGGAGATTAGAGAAGTGTATGATATGGAATTAAAAAGGTGGATATTTTGCCCACAATGTGAGCATAAAACCCGCATCCGAATAAGGGGAGATACTGTACTTGAAAATTTCCCGCTGTTTTGCCCTAAGTGTAAACAGGAAACTTTAATCAACGTAAAAGAAATGAATATGTCTGTTATCAAAGAGCCAGACGCTAAGACGCAGAGCCGATAACCTATTGAGTTCAAACTCGCAGGTTGTCGGCTTTGTTGTTTTCCACCTTATTTCGACATGTTTTGTCGAAAATTTTTTAAAATTATATACCATTCATAACTCATCCATAAGTCATTCATAACTCGGTGTTTTATAATGGCAGAAAAGAGAGAAACCAGCAGTAACAAGGGATTCTTGTCCTACTGGTTTCACTCGGAACCTTTTGGTTCATTTTTATGCTGGCTGGTTAGTAGCTGCTCTGATAAAAACTCCATAGTGCGAAGAAGGATTTCCTGATTTTCCTTATTGTGTGACTGGAGTTTGCCAATAACACGCTGTGCGATCTCGTTTTCAGATGAGACTTTGTCTGGAAAGAGGGAATTAGGGGTAATTCCCAATCGCTCAATCAACAGGGATAAGGTTTCGTAAGAAGGATTCTTCCTTCCGTTTTCGATATCCTGAACCGTTTTGACGGCCAGACCGCACTGATCAGCCAGTTCCTGTTGGGTAAGAGCGCAGCTTTTCCTTGCAGACCGGATGCGGTTACCCAAATACATAAGTTTGTCTTTCGGCATAATTGTTCACCTCAAATACATTCTATCGTACCGATTAGGGAAAATACATTCCCTTAAAGTATGTATAGAATAGGTGTTATAATACCGATTTAAAAGAGAATAAATATTCCGTTATTTCGGAATGAGTGTGGAAACACTTTCATGAAATAACTGAGGGCCCTGTTGGGAAGCTAATAAAAAAAACGGCTTCTCGCAGCAGGGCTTATTTGTGCATGCCATCTGTGATTAGTCGTTAGGAGAAAATCATGGATGGCATTCTTTTCGTGAAAAGGTACAGTTCCTGGGCGGGTGATTCCAGAAAAAAATTGCAGACTACAAAAGAGAATCTTATGCCCATGAATACGCACTATACTCCATATTGGATAAGTACAATAATATATATAGTTCTATAAAAAGGAAAAACGTCAGGAAGCAGAAAAAACTTTCTGGCGTTTTTATTTGTCGATTTTTTGCAGATATTGACGACTGGCATCTAAATCATAACTGGATTCTACAGTGGCAGATATATAAAACCATTGCGAGGCATTCTGAAAGTTGGTAAGCCAGCAAGAACGGGTATTTACTGGACCTTTTGACTCACGATGTGCTTTATATGCCTACGGAGAAAAAGACACTGGATATTCTGGTGTCTATAAAAACAGTTTTGAAGCTCCCTGTCATGGGGAGATAAGATGCCGATCACCGCCACCACTTCGATTTGATTTCTAAAAAATTTCAGATCGGAGGTAAAGAAAGGTGGCTTATAACAAAGCAAGAGAAGAACAAAAATGGAAGAGTTGGAAAGAACGTGAGGAAGAAAAACTCCGGGAACTGGGTATGGATGAAGCATCTATACAGATACTGCATGAGAGCGATTGGGCGGATTTTAATTCCGAAAGACGTTATCGGGAACACCAAATACCACTGCTGGACTATGCGGAGCTGTTACTGGCAGAAACGGAGGTTAGCGAGACGCAGATCCAAAGCGTAGAGGAACTGCTGGATACCATAGGTGATGAGCAGCTATTACATATTTTGATGGAAGCAGACAAGAAAACGCTGCAGATTGTTGTCCTAAAGATGATGGGATATACACCAAAGGAGATCAGCACCTGTATCGGTATGCCGGAGCAGACAATCTACACCAAACTGAGACGGCTGCGGGAAAAAATAAAAAAAGTTGTGAAAGCTGAATAAAAACAGGGCATCTCATCGGCTATTAAGTAGAAAGGGGATAGTGTCCCTTTTTACGCACATTGAAAATCCCATACCAGCATTATTGGTACGTTCCTATGGATAGTAGCGTTGCAGGATGAGCGCCAGGACGGAGAAATTTGAAACGGATACCAGAGATAGACCAAGCATAGAAGTTGTGTGATGGAAAGTCTGCGCTGGTGTCTGTTTCGGTTTCTTTCGAGCGATCCATCAGACCTGACAGGGAGCCGCGGCTGGCTCTCCGCCATGAGCATCCATGGGGTATAATGATACGATATTCTGTCAACGAGCAGAGGATGAACTCCAGGTTGTAATCAGCAAGACCTTCAGAACATCTGCGAATGGCATCTGCCAAATGCCTGCCAGTAATGTTCCCATATATGCCATGGAAGAAGTGGCAGAGGCCGTCAGGGGTGCGAGGTCAAATGTGACGCCAACAATGAAACAACAATTTAGAAATCAATGAAAGTGTGTCGTTGATATCAGATATATGCGGCTGTGGGGAAACTCACAGCCGTACTTTAAAAGGATGTGTTTTTCTTTGGTATTGACGTCATGCGTGAAAGGCAGGCAATGAAATGAATTATAAGAATCAATATCAAAGAAAAGCACATCAGGAAATTGACTTTATTTTTTTGACGCTGTTGCCACAGGCAGGCTTGAGCGTAAGGGAAGAACAGGTAAAGTTAAGCCATCAAATGTTGGACACCTTGCTGGAAGGGAAAATAGCCCTCTGTGATGCAGGTGTTGGAATCGGGAAAACGTATGCCTATCTGGTGGCCTGTATCCTAATGCGAAAATATGCGGCGGCGATAGGGAACAGATGGCTGTGTGATAAACGTCCGATAGTTATCTCTACTTCCAGTATTGCATTACAGGAGGCAATCATACAGGAGTATATTCCTTTTTTATCGGATATTTTTCTAACGACCGGACTGATTGCTTCCCCATTAAAGGCTATTGTGCGGAAAGGCAAGGAGCATTTTGTTTGTGATAACCGTCTGGAAGTCCGCTTAGAGGCTGTCCGGGAAAAGCCTAAAAATGAGGCACAGAAAAAAGCATTGTTTTCCTTAAAACAGATTTACGATATGGATGAGGTTGCCAATTTAAGCAGTTTCGACCGCAGGCTGGTCTGTGTTCCAAAGTTCTGCCCGAAGGAATGTCCGGGAAGGACAAGCTGTCGTTATCAGATGTATCTGAAACAGGCACGGGATCCGGATATCTTTTTCCAGATATGTAATCATAATTATCTGCTTGCGGATTCTTCCCATCGTGTGAAGGATTATAAGCCTCTGCTGACGGATTACCGGGCTCTCATTGTGGATGAAGCCCATAAGCTTCCGGATGCGGCAAGGCAGATGTATGGGAAATCCCTCTGTTATGAGGATATTTTGGAAATCTGTGATTTTCTGGAGGGAGAGCATCAAGGGATGACAGCAAAGAAATTAAAGGGTGTTTTCCATAACATGTTCCATGTCATTAGTGAAAATCACATGACAAAAGCTGGACCTGCATCGGCTTTCCGAATGACGGAGGAATGTGCTATCGTGCTGGAGGACGGAAAAGAAGCACTAAAGGAATTGACGGTCAAATTACGGGGGATCGCTCCGGGATGGATACGAAACCAGCTGGAAAAAGCAGGAGAGGTACTGACTATTTTTACGGAATCCAGTAAACACTACATCCTGCATTTGGAGCAGGATAAGGGGAAATTGCCACAGTTGTGTGCAACAAGCAGGAAGATACCGGATATTCTCTCAGGTATGTTATGGAGCCAGGGTTTCCCGGCTATCTTAACAAGCGGCACTTTAAAGGCCGGGAATGGCTTTTCCCGCACCCGGCAGGAAAACGGGCTGGGAAAAGAAATCCGGGTGATGGAATATGTGGCGGAATCCCCGTTCGCTTATGAGAAGAACTGTCTCTTGTACCTGCCGCAGACACTGCGAAGGACAAAACATGGAAGCCGGGAGGAAGCCGTCATGCTGGCACAGCATATCCAGCGGCTGATCTGTTCGACTTACGGTCATACGCTGGTGCTGTTCACCTCTTATTCTTTAATGGGCAGCGTTTACCAGATCTTACGGGACAGCCTGCCTTTTCCCATGGTGGAAGTGTGGCGCAATGCCCAGGAGGAGATCATGCGGTTTAAAACATTGGAAAATGCGGTGCTGTTCGCAGCCGGATCCTGTTGGGAAGGTGTCGACTTTCCAGGAGATATCGTGTCCTCTCTGATTATCGTAAAACTTCCATTTGCTGTTCCGGATCCGTTGAGGGAAGCGGAAAAGGAGCAATATGCTACTCTGACAGAATATATCCGGGATATTATTGTGCCGGATATGCAAAAGAAACTGCGTCAGGGGTTTGGAAGGGCAATCCGGACGGAGAGCGATACCTGCGTAGTGTCTATCCTGGATCACCGTGCAGTGGCAGGAGGCAGGTACCATGAGGATGTCCTGTGCGCGCTTCCGACCTGCCAGATGGCAGAGACTATTGAGGATGTGGAAGCCTTTATCCGCAGGCAAAAGTGTGAAGGATATTATATGTAGGAACACGCTCCCGGCGTTGTTGGTTCTGAACAGATCGGGAGCGGTTTTGAAACAAAAGTTCAGTGGTATTTCAGGCGGTTTTTGGAGAGCTTGGAATTGCTTTGTTGCCCCGAAGTGGGTATACTGTGTATAGCGTTAGAAGGAAAGGAAGTGAGTGAAATGGCACAATATGTAGTAGACATGCAGACGGAAAAACAGGAAAAATTCTATTTTATCCGGGAGAAAGAAAGCATGGATATTGTCCTTTTACCTTCCAAATATCTAATGCATAAGAAACGGTCGAAGATATCACCGAATACGATCCGGAGAAGTGCATTTGCCTTATCCTACTATCTGAATTATATGGATGAAAACCAACTGCATCTGGACGATATATACAAAATGAAATATGCCGAACAGCATGAACACTTTACAGACTTTCTGATATGGTTAAAAGCAGGTGAGCATAGCAGGGAGGAATATTCAAAGCTTCCCAATAATGAGACTTGCAATGCATATCTGAAGGAAGTGTTCCGGTTCTATACTTTTATGGAACGGGAAAACGGCCAGTCAGAGAGTCTGAAAGTGCTATCGGACGCACAGATGATTGTGCGAAACTCGGTAGGTGTCAGAAGGGTGCTGAACCGGAAAAGTTTTCACGGTTATTTGAAAGAAAAAGGACATCAGGGAAAAACCATTGAGCAGGACAAGATCGTAAGTTTGCTGCAGGAATGTGCGAACTGCCGCGATCAGGTTCTGCTTTTATTATTGGCTGAGACAGGATTCCGTATCGGGGAACTCTTAGGAGTGCGGTATATGGAGGACATTGATTATAAGAACCATATGATCTGCGTGAATTTCCGGGAAGATAATGAAAATGGTGCAAGGGCAAAGAATGCGGAATTCCGCAGGGCAAAGATCAGCGATGCGACATTTGATATCTTAATGTTTTACATCGAAGATTACAAGGAACTGATTATGAAACAGGAGTACCTATTCATCAACATTTCCGGTGACTATGTTGGAAAACCATTTAAGGTAAGTGGTGTATATGCTATGCTCCGAAGGCTGGAGAATAAGACTGGAATAAAAGCATCCCCGCATAGGTTAAGGCACTATTTTGCCAATGCAAGACGGAAGGACGGCTGGAAGCTGGAGCTTATCAGTCAGGCACTCGGACATCGGAATATCGAAACGACCATGAAATATCTGAATATAACGGATGAGGAACTGATACAAGTCAGTGATGAATTTTACAGTAAGCATCAAGCTATGTACGGCATTCAGGATCTGTTATAGGAAGGGGGCGGTCAAGTGTCTGCAATCAGATTACTGCAAGCTGAACGGTATGAGGATATACAGCATCTTCACAGTCAGCTAATGACAGGCGGGATATTGCAGAGAAAATTGTTGGAAGAAGCAGAAGGCTATCTGATACGAAAAGGTATTTATGATGTCACATTGATAGAGGAATGCGATTTCCGGGAATATAAAAAACTTCTGATAGACAGCGGCCAATATACGAAACAACATGCGGTTGAACGCTCATCTGCACTTCGGAAGATCCAACAGTATTGGGTGGAACAGGAATATGGGGAGCTGATTGCAGAGATTAAGGAGTGTCAGGTGTCGGATGCGTCGCTGAAGGGAAACATTCAGAGGTTTCTCATCCGGCAGGGAATCCACCATATCAAAGATATCGATTATACGACACGGAGCCGATATGAAGCAGAACTGCAAAAGACCGGGAATGGGCAGCGTGTGATGAAATACCTGAAGGTGTTCGACCATATCAAACAGTACAGTATCCAAAGCGAGATAAGCAGCCTGCCGGGAATGGCAAGAAACCGGATGCAGTATAAAGCGCAGATTATTTTCCTGCCTTACCTGCCGGATCTGGAACTGGTCAAGGATTTTGAATATGTTCAGGATAAGCAGGAACTGGTATGGGATTTTGCAAGGAGAGCGCCGGAGAAATTAAAAAAGCAGGTGTTTTTACTATTAAATTACATACTGGAAAACCTATACCGGGACGATCCCAAGGAAAGAAGAGTGCGATTCCTACTGCCCCTGCACTGGCTGTATGATTTCTGCGTGGATGAGGATATCGAAGATCTGGAACTCCTTGAATTGAGCCAAATCAACCAATTTGAAAAAATTGTAGGGCAGAAAGTGGTCAATGTGAAAAATTCCATGCAGATCATAGACAACAGCCGGAAAATTTTATTTTTAACCGCACCGGAGATTCACTGGCATGCTAACGTGTGGTATATGGAACGGTTTCATTTATCAGAGGACAGACTGAATCCGAGCAGCCCAGTGCAAAGACTGAGTTTTATAGAAATTACCCACCGAAAGAATCGGGAGCTTTTACAGGAATATGCCAAATATCATGTCGGAATCGGAGGGCTTACCATAGCAAATATTCGGGCGCAGTTGTATGAGGTTAAGAAACTGCTGGAATATTTTAATGACGAAATATCCATCTGCCAGGTGAACGAAAATCAGTTGGATGGCTACTTCAGGGAACTGGAAGAAAAGGATACAAAGGATGACACGTTTAATAAAAGAATCGTGTATTATCTGAAGTTTTACCAATTTTTGAATGTGAGAGGGTATATCAAGGAGATTCCCTTCCAGCCGGAATATTATCTAAAAAAGACATACCCGGAACATCATGACAGAACGGTGGAAAAAGAAGTTTATATGGAGGTTCTGCATAAACTGTATTTATTTCCCCAGGTCCCCAGGCTGATATTTTTACACCTTTGGTGTACCGGACTCAGAATCAGTGAAGTATGTACGCTAAAAGGGGATGCCTACTATTGGGATGGGGAAGATGCATGGCTGAAAGTTTATCAGATTAAAATGAAAGCAGATAAAATGATCCCAATCCCGCTTGTGTTATATAAAGTGATGAGAAAATATATTGAGAAAAATCATATCCGACCGAAAGATTATATATTTAAAGGTAAGGATGGTGGAGCATATCGGGTAGGAACATTCCGGAAGGAATTCCAACAGCACTGTATCAAAAACCAGATAGCAGATGGAGACTATATTTTCAAAACCCATGACTACAGACATACACTGGCTACCCGGTTTTACGATGATGGCGTTTCCATACAGACAATCCGGGATTATCTCGGACACTTCTCAGAGGAAATGACAAAGCAGTATATAGACTTTATGCCAAGAAGGATTGCGAAAGCGAGTGATGCCTATTTTAAGAAGCCGGGAAATGACTTGGCCTCAGCGATTACAGTTAAGAAACGTGGTGATAAAAAATGAAAAAAAGAATTTATGTGTATGAACTGGACTGCTACAAGCAGGCATCTGAGGAACAGATTGAAAAAATGCATATTCGACAGGATCGGTATTTTGATCTGGACGGGCTTCCCACAGAGGATATCCGCAGGCTGTTAGAGGAATTTATATGGGATAGGGGAAAGAAACTCGCCCCCTCTAGTGTGACGAGTGAAATCCTTTATTATAACAATATCCGGAATTTTCTGATTGATAAGAATGTACGCAGACTGGATGCAAAAGATGAAGAAAGAATACTCCTCATGCTAAAAAGCTGGATGATGGAAAAGGGGTATGCCTTAACCAGCAAAAAATACCGGGTACTATATGATAAGATTGGAATCGAAACTCCTGGTATTGTAAAGCACATGAAGAAGATCCTAAAGTATGCGAAAGAGGATGATGACCGGGATGAGCAGGAAAAAGATGTCTGGAATTTAAAGAACTTTGATTTTCCAATCCGGTCGAATCCAATCTTGAATATGGAAACAATCAACTTTACAAAAATCACGCAACCGGACATCCGGGAGGAAGTAAAAAAAGCGGTGTTTATGCATCTGAAATATTCCCCACTAGGAACCATTCAAGGGGAAATGACAGCCATCAAGCGGTTTGCCAGGTTTTTGGAAAAAAGGTGTCCGGATATCAAATCCTTACAGGAACTGGAGCGGCTTCATATCGAACAATACCTGATATACCTGCAAACAGAAGCGAATGAACGGAAAAATTACAGGTCAGATCTTTACGCACTGAGAAGGGTGATAGAGGATGTCGGAAATCTATATGAACGACAGAGCATGAGTGAATTGTTCTTAAGTAATGATTTCCCAAGCACCCCAAGACATTTGTTTAAATTTTATAGTGATGCCGAAATTAAGAGATTAAACGAACACATTTTCAAGATGGACGAGCAGATATGCAGGGCATTGATTATCCACCAGCTGTTGGGAACGAGAATATCGGATACGCTGACTTTAAAGCCGGATTGCCTGAGTATGAGGGAAGGACGGTATTTTATCAGAATCGATCAGGTGAAATCCGTAACATATGAAAAGGCTATCAGTGAGGAAGTTGCACAGCTTATCATGAAAGCGATTGATTATACAAAAGAGCGGTATGGAGAAACAACATACATTTTTGT
>JAUNGB010000133.1 GCA_030524715.1 Eubacteriales bacterium
ATCTCCAAAGAATCACGAAAATAATATCTCTGAAAAATCACAAAAGGATTTTTCAATTTTACAGAAACCTGCTCCATTATATGGTATACTGTCTTTTATAAGCAGAAATAAGAAAGCAAGGTGTCTGACGTGAAGATTTTGATGATTGAAGATGACAAGGATTTGTGTGCAGCCGTAAAATACCGTCTGGAAAAAGAGAATTTCTCTGTGGATGTATGCCATGACGGAGAGGAAGGGTTGTATTATATGCAGGAACGGATACACGATTTGGTCATTCTTGACCGGATGCTGCCTTCTATGGATGGCATATCTGTATTAAAGGAAGCCAGAAAATGCTGCGTATCAACACCGGTTATTTTTCTGACCGCTCTCGGAGAGCTGCAGGATAAAATTACAGGGCTGGACTGCGGAGCTGATGATTATATGGTCAAACCCTTTGCCGCAGATGAGCTTCTGGCGCGTATCCGCTGTCTGATGCGCCGTCCCGGTAAATGGGAGGATTCTCCGCTTCTGAAGCTTGGCGATATCTCCTTTGACCCGGACAGCAATTGCCTTACAAAAGGCGGCAAACAATGTACCCTTTCTAAAAAAGAAGGAACTCTTTTGGAAGTATTTTTAAGAAATCCCGGCCAGACTCTTACAAGAGAGGTTCTTTTAAACCGCGTCTGGGGATTGGACAGTGATGTAGAAAACGGAAACCTGGATAATTATATCCACTTTCTCCGACGGCGACTGAAAACAGTAAACAGTCGGTTGGAAATACGCACAATACGTGGCGTCGGCTACCAGATAGAGGTTTATCATTGATTCAAGGGACTATCTATTTCCCGACAGCCCCTTTGTAAAATAAAGTGATTATGCTTAAGGCGGCAGGCTTTCATCCGGCAGGGTAATACCCAAATGCAGGCGCAATAAATTCTGTCTGCCTGCGGCGGCTTTCTTCCTTGGACAAAACATTGGAGTTAGTTATAGATTACTTTTATTGCCTGTTGCAATAGCTCTCTATCTAGGACGTAATATAGGCATGCTGTTTTGGGGCGGTAAATTCAATATAAAAAAACATTCTCGACAGAATTATCAAAGCCTTTAAATGCGGCCGACTCTATCGAGAATGTATTTTTCTTTAGTGTTTTAAATATCAATATTAACCGGTATATTTTTTATGCTCATCGGATGCTTATTTTTTTCAGTGGCGACCACTGACTGTAGATCTTTTTCCCATTTTGGATCTTGTATGCCTGGATACCAACAAAATAGGTACCGGATGATATATTTCTCAGAGTTGCAGATTTGTTTTTCTGTCCATTCAGGCGATAAGCGATTTTGGATGGCTGAAGAACAGCGTTTGTGGAATTATCGCTTTTGACGGTACTTTTAGAAAGCGCAATATTATAGCCTGTAGTATCTCGGGGAAGGGAAACCTTTAGGGTCACATTCTTTCCGGAACGTTTCAGAGTGGATATTTCAGGCCTGTCGGGGGTGAATACATTGATTTTTATTTTTTTTAAGTCGGACCAGTTACTGTAGTATTTTTTTGTTCCGTCATTATCTAATGCTCTGGTACCGATATAGTAAGTTCCCTTCTGGATATTGCGGAAGACAATCCGTTTCCCTGTCTGGCCGACAGCAATGCGTGCATACCTGTTGGAACGTACAGGTTTTCCGTATAGTGTTTTTCTGGTTCCAAGTATACAGTAATACATATCTCCGGAGAAATTGCCCAGTTCAAGAGTAACTGTATTGTTGTTTACAGTAACCTTTTCTATTTTGGGAGCAACCGGAGTAGTAATGCTTGGAATGCTGTGCTCTTTTGCATAACGCTCCCCGTAAGATCCTTTGATTACAGAAAACGTTACATTCCGGCAGCCATCAAAAGCATCATCAGCAATTTCTGTTACACTTTCCGGGATTTGGATTTTCTGGAGATTGGTGCATTCTTTAAATGCCTTTGTTTCAATCTGTTTTAACTTCGGAGATAAAATAACTTCAGTTATTTTATCACAGCCATAAAACGCTTTTCGTTTAATTATTTCCGCTTCCGAAAAAATTCCGAATAAATTAATGCTTGATCTGGAGTTATCAAAATCTATAATGCATATGGGGCCTGTCTCTTCCTCGAAAATTTGATGATCTCCAAGTCTTACTCCGATCACCCCTCTATCACGAAGCAGGGGTATGTCTTCAATATCTGCATCGTAGAAGGGATAGCCGTTTTCTTTATACGGAAGCCCCCCATAAGAAGTTACGAGTACTTTGGAATCTGTGTCAAACGCTTCATCAGAAATGTTACCGAACTGCTGTGAGCCTGTGTCGAATATAGCCAGTCTGGGACAATTCCAGAAAGCATAATTTTCGATATTGACAGCATATCCTACAGATACTCTGCGAAGGTAAGTGCAGTCCTTAAAAGCATATTTACAAATCGTAATAATAGTAGGATCATTATAGATATTAAGAGTTTCCAGATTCTGGCAGCCTGCGAATGCCTGCTCTCCGATCTCCAGTACAGGCTTTCCCTGATAAACGCCGTGAATGGTGACGGTTTTCTCATTTACGCCCTTTACAAGACGGTACCCATCCTGAAATTCTATATATTCGTAAATAAGTCCCTCGGTTTCAGGCTCAAGTCCAGACGTAAGTTCAGGCGTTTGAGAGGGCTCATCAGTAAACAGGAATTCTTCTCCGGATGTTATGTCAGAGGCGTTTTCTACAGTACAAGTATTCGCGGTAGTATTTTTTTCGGTGACGTCTACGCCGTCTGTAAATTCTGAGGCAGAGACAGAAAAGGCCGAATTTAAATAAAACATGCAAATTAACAGAATAGACAGAATTTTGCTTTTTATCATGAAATTTCCTCCCTTTTTAATAAAAATTATTTAGTTTGTAAAAATCAATGAGTGCACTTGCTGAAATGTATGGTGTTTTTTATGCTGCCTAAAATTTCATTACCGCATTTCGAACATTTTTTTGCATTATATATTATGATATCGCAGCTTTTATCACTATTTCGTATATGCTGAGTAATAGTACCGTTTTTCCATGCATGCGTACAAGAACGGGTTTGTTCGTTAGCAGTAAGTTGATTGGGAGATACAGGCTCTCTATTTCCGTTTTCATCTGTAAAATACATATCGGATAGTGAAAAATCTTCTGTTTCTATATCTGTATACGAGCTATTGTTATAATCAAATTCTGAAAATTCACCTTCGTGATATCCGGTGATTTTTCGTTGAAAAGGAGCTTTATATGCCAAAATAGGTATAGCAGTGCTGACTATTGAAAGTATCATGGCAACAATGACTACTAATGATTTTGTCTTTTTATGATTCATGCTGTTTTTTAACCTCGCTATTCTTTCTTCTATGATTTCAAATTGCTTATTTGTAAGAGAAGACACATATAATGGAATATCAAAACTAAAATCTTTTTGGGTTGAAGACAGGAATATTAATTGTCCATACTTCTTTTGAGTTTGTGGATCCAGATGATTCATTACATAGTTATCTGTGATAAATTCCTGCTGTATTTTAATTTTCCGCACGAGCAGATGAGCAAAAGGATTAAACCAATGTAATGCCCGTGCAAATGCGGCCAGATGGCACACGAGATAGTCCAAATGTCGTATGTGAGAATACTCATGTATAAGGATTAAAGTTTCTGTACCGGCTGTAAGATAATCCGGAAGTACTATTATAGGCCGGAAGAAGCCGGTAGAAAACGGACTCCCCCGATATTTACAGTAAAAAATAAGAATCTTCCGACAGCGGATGCCCTTCCCCCTCCTAAGACATTGAGTATATTGACAGTTTTCTTTGATCCATTTTTTTAAACGATGGTAGTTAAAAAGATCCTTTCCTATATTAATAGAAAATCCTGTAAACCATATAAGCAGCCCAATGTAGAATATATAGGAGCGGTTCTGAAAATATACTATTTTACCATTGACCGAAAAAACTTCTGAGGTAAAGCCGAAATTTATCCATGCATCATTAGTGATAGGGGTAGTATCAGCTATAAATCCACGCAAAGCATAAGAACAGAGTGGAAGTGGTACTACGAAAAAAAATGTAGAAAGCAGCAGGAGCAAATAAGCTTTTTTTGCAGATAGCTGTGCTTTCATGGAGTGATGTATGACCAGAAAGATAATAAGAGGAATACTTCCTGTTAAAGTCATAGTAAAAAGTAAATTATTCATTCCAGATTTTCTCCAGCTCTTTCTTTTGAGATTCAGTCAGGTTCCCTTTGAAACTATTGCAGGCTACAATAAAATCACTGATACCGTTATCAAAATTTTGATAAATCATATTCTCCATCCATTTTGCGGCAAATTCAGTTCGGCTCATTGAGGGAAAGTAGACTTTTTGATGTCCCTGTAAGCGAAAACTAAGCGCACCTTTGCGGATAAGGATATCCAGAAATGTCTGAACGGTCTGTGAAGCCCAGGTATAGCCTTCCTCACTGAAATGGCGTATAATTTCTTTGCGAACCATTTCACGGTTTTCTTTCCAGATATAACTCATTATGATATATTCTGTTTCTGATAGACCTAATTTTCCAGGCAATTAAAATCCTCCTTTCTTTCTGTACAAACTATATATACATAGAGTATATCATATATCGCGTAAAATACAACAGAAAAATAAAAGTTTTGTCATATATTTAAATTAAAAATTAATATATTTATAAAAATATGGATTGACAATAGCAAAAAACTATATTATACTAAACTAATCAGACAAAATATGGATTTATCTGATGAAAGCTTTGGATGAATGAAATAACTAATAATCAATTAAGAAACAATTTTCAACTACACAGTTGGAAAAATTTTTATTTTCGGAATTCTATGGAGTGATACATAGAAAAATACTAAAGAAAATATTGCTGGATATAATAAAGAGAAAAATGCTTTAAGTTGAAAAAGGATATTTATGAGTTCTGTCTGTGGGCAGAACTCATACGATTTATAAAGGAAAAATGCTTTTGGAGAAAGTCAAAATACTTTAGCCAAAAGCATTTTACATTTTAGAGATTCTTTAGAGAAAGGACTGTTATCATAAAGTGGAATCAAGAAATGGGAGGTTTCATGACAATGAAAATACAGAAAAAACTTAAACAGGGAATTGCGCTGACGATGGCATTTTCAATGACGGCGGGAGGCTGTCTTGGGCTGTCGGGCTGCAAAGAAGCGCAGGAAGAGGATTTGGATACTGTTGCAGTGGAAAATGAAGAAGGAGCGGGAGGCACTTCGGGAGGTACTTCGGAAAGCACATCAGAGGGAGCGGATGTGGCAATGGGAAGGTATCTGGAGGAAGATATTCCGGTGCCGGAGGATTGCAGTTCCATTGAATGTATGGAAATTCTGGAAGATGGTACGATGGCAATTTGCTATTACAGTTCGGAAGGAGAAATACTTTATACAATTTCAAAGGATAAAGGGGCTTCATGGGAAACAGGAACTTCTTTATATGAGTTGATGAACCTGGATCCGGAGACATATTCCTGTTCTTTTCCGAAGATTTCAAAGGAAGGCGGGATTTTTGTAAATGTTTCAGAGTATACGAATAAGGAAACCTATGAAACAGGGAATCCGCAGTTCTATTATGTAACGCCTGAGAGAGAGGTAAAGAAACTGGATATCGGCGATTTGGCGGACAGCTATGTGATCGGATGTGAATTTACTTCCAGAAATACAGTGATATTGCAGATCATAGGAAACGGTCTGGCAGAAATCAGCCTGGAGGATGGAAGCATAACAGCACAATATGAAAAGGGCGGCAGCGTCAATACATTTACGGTAATGGGGAACAGGCTGATCGTCATCAGCGATGATTATATACATTACTATGATATTGAGACTGGAAAACCGCTGGATGAGCCGACTTCCCTGACAGAACAAATATCCTCCAATGAAAAGAATCTGCAAATGACCGGGGTGGGCTCTGCTTCCATCGTATTTACCCAGGGAGATGAGGAAGACAGTCTCTTCTATATAGACAGCAACGGAATGTACAGATATGCCTTTGGGGGAAGCGTAGTTGAACAGATCATTGACGGAAGCCTGGATTCCATCAGCTCTCCTGATATTCAATTTGTCAACCTTGAAAGGGATTCAGACGGAAGCTTTTATCTGACTGCAAAGGATTACAGCAATGGAGCTTCCAATGCGGGTAGAATTTTAAAATATGAGTATTCTAAGGATACCCCGTCTGTTCCGGATACGGAGCTGAAGATCTATTCCCTTAAGGAAGATACGATGATGCGTCAGGCTGCCGCTGCTTTCCAGAAAAAATATCCGGATATTTATCTGTCTCTGGAGACCGGGGTGAGCGGGGATGACGCAATTACGGCCACGGATGCCCTGAAGAACCTAAATACGGAGATCATGGCAGGAAAAGGGCCTGATATTATTATTCTGGACGGGATTCCGGAGGACACCTATGTGGAAAAGGGGATTCTTATGGATATCAGTGATATTCTGGATAAGATCGATGAATCAGAAGGTATCCTTTCTAATATTAAAGACGCCTATACGGAAGAGGACGGGAGCATTTACCGGATGCCTGTAAAATTCGGAATTCCGATGATTCAGGGCAAAAAAGAGGATATCGATACCATTACGGATCTGAAGACCTTTGCAGATGCCGTGGAGGCTCATCAGGAGGAATATAGTGCATGGAATATGCCGAACCACGTTATGGGTTCCGCGGAGCAGCTTCTTAAGAGCCTTTCTGATGTGTGCGCGTCCGCATGGATAAAAGAAGACGGCACATTAGATGAAGCCGCCATATCTGAATATCTGGAGCAGGCGAACAGGATGTATCAGGCTTCTCAGAAAGCGACGCAGGAATTAGAAGAAGCTACGGGAGAAGCATTGGATTTCTCGTACTATTCAGAGGTAAGTAAATCTACATTTGGGGTCAGTACAGATGCTCTTGGGGTATTAGGAGGATACATTCGCTTCGGTTTTGGAGGTCTATATTCTGCGGATGACCTGGCAAGTGTAAATACCGTGGAAAGGGAGGATTCCTCTCTTGGAAGCAGGCTGTGGAACGGACAGGCACAGAATATTTTTATCCCCATGGAGGTGATCGGTATCAGCGCCAAGTCCCAGGAAACAGAAGCGGCTGAAAAATTCCTGGAGTTTTTATTCAGCGAGGAAGGAGAGGCTGTGGGAAAAGACAGCGGATTTCCTGTAAACAAGGCAGCCTTTGAGGGGGATACCTGTTGGGATTTAGGCGCTGTGGACGGCGTGGTTGCTACTACCAGCAATTATAATTCTGAAACGGGAGTGGAGAACTATCTGGAAATCAGAGTTCCTACGGAAGAGGCGATTGAGAATATCAAGGAGATCGCGGTGACACTGACCACTCCTGCGGCCTCCAATGAGATTATTCTGAATGCTGTGTCTGAAAACGGCGCCCGTTATCTTAAGGGAGAATGCTCCCTGGAAGAGGCTGCCAACGCGATCATTCAGGAAGTGAATCTGTATCTGGCGGAATAAAGAACAGATACTAGAATGGATATAGGAATAGATACAAAGCTATGCGAAGATAAAAAGACCGGGAAGGGTTTCCCGGTCTTTTTTCTCGGATGTGCAGGGATCCGGTTTGGGATTATCCTATAGTAAACCTTCTCAAAGTATAGTATCGTATATGCAATAACTCTTTCAGGTAGTTTTTGTCCTTTTTATTATCAACTATAGGACTTATTAGAATAAATAACACAGTACATCAGGTTAATTTAGAGGATTCTTTTAGGTTCCTGTGATACAATAAGCAGGAAAGGGGGAACCTCTATGTTTCGTAAACTTCATATACAAATGACAATTTTTTCCACGGTCATTACGAGCATCATTCTGATCGCCATGACTCTGGTATGTCTCTTCGTGGCGGAATCCGGCTCTAAGGAGACTGATTTTTCCACTTTTACCAATAATGCCAACTCCTGCCTGACGCAATTGGAGAGCCAGTCGCTTCTCTCTCACCGATGGCTGCTTTCAACAAAAAGTACCTATGATATGGAAATCCGGATTCTGGACAATGGGAGAACTTTGTTTTTCGACAAGCTGAATCCATCCAAAGACACACAGGAGCTCTTTGAACAGGTCTGCGAGATTTCCAGAGATACCTATGCCCTGGATCCGGATAACCCCAAAAGCGTATCAGCCTTAAGCAAAACTGCAATTTTTAAGCTGGATGGCTATTATGCCTGCACGGCTTTGATTCCCAAGAAAGACAGTGTACTGAGCGTGGTGATCCTCCACCCTCTGGACAAACTGAACAGCCGATTATTGAGACAGAGAATGATATTCGCGGCAGCGGTTCTTGTATCCATTGGAGCGCTTGCTGTTTTTTCCTGGTTCTTTACAAGAAAAATGATACGTCCGCTGGAAGAAAGCCGCCGCAGGCAGACAGAATTTATTGCGTCTGCTTCCCACGAGCTGCGTTCTCCCCTTACTGTCATTCAGTCCAATATCGCCGCTATGGAAAAAGCAGATCCAAAAGAAGCTGACCATTTCCGCCATGTTATCCAACAAGAAGGAAACCGCATGGCACGGCTTATCAGCGATATGCTCTGCCTTGCCAATGCCGATAATCATTCCTGGAGCTTTCATCCCGCTCCCTGTGAGCTGGACACCCTGCTTCTGGAGTGCTATGAAAAATATGAGCCGCTGGCGCAGGAACACCGCCTGCATTTAGGTATTACCCTGCCGGATGAAAGCCTGCCGCCCTGTCTCTGCGATGCTTCCAGAATTTCACAGCTGCTTATGATCCTTCTTGATAATGCCTTGAGTTATGTTCCCTCCGGCGGACATATTCTGTTATCCCTTTCCCTTGGGGACAGGGGATTTCTCCTTTCTGTTGCAGACAACGGGCCGGGGATTTCCGACCAGGCGAAGGAATCTGTATTTGAGCGTTTCTACCGCGCCGATTCCGCCCGCAATGACAAACAGCATTTCGGCCTGGGACTCTGTATCGCAAAGGAAATCACAGAGCTGCATCACGGTACCATCCGGATTACGGATACCCCGGGAGGCGGCGCCACCTTTCTTATCACGCTCCCTGTTTAAGCAGAAGTACTCTTTAAATAATAACATTGTTTAATAGCAGTTTTGTTTAACAGCA
>JAUNGB010000031.1:0-33733 GCA_030524715.1 Eubacteriales bacterium
AGGTATTCTCTTTAGTCAACTCCCTTTACACTTTAAATTATACAGGAAGCTATCTGGTGGTACGTCGCCCCGACTATTGTGAACACGTTTCTGGAGCAGTATGATTTGTCCGGAAAGACGATTATTCCTCTGGCAACTTCAGGCAGCAGCGGTATGGGGAACACAAACAAGGAATTGGCGGTTTCCTGTTCGGGAGCAGAATTAAAGGAAGGGAAGCGATTCCCTGCGGACGCAAGTGCGGAAGAACTGAAAGCATGGGCAGAGGGATTCGTGAATTAATATGAAGCTCTTATGCAATCCGGTATAATGAGTATATAGAAATTGTTGTCAGGAGCAAGTATTGGTTTGTAGGTGTCGGATGAAAATGTAAAATAGGTAATGGCATCTGTCAGTGGTTGAAAGCTGGCAGATGCTTTTTTTCGCAGATTATGCTATCCTATAAGCAGTTTCTTGATTGCAGATACGAGTATAATCAGTGTTATACTGTGAAATAACGAAATGATTACCTGGAAAGGAGAAAATAATGGTTGGTAAAAAATTATTAATCATTGAAGATGATATGGATTTAAAAGAAGGATTGCGCTTTTCTTTTGAAGGAGATGGCTATGAGGTTTTCGATGTGGGAACCGGAAGAGAAGGACAACAGGAAATCAAAAAAGGGAGTTATGATCTTGTTCTTTTGGATTGCAACCTCCCGGATGGAACCGGATTTGACCTGTGCAGAGAAGTGCGCCGGTTCAGCATGATTCCCATTATCATGCTGACTGCCCGTGATACGGAAATGGATGAGATCAAGGCATTGGAATTGGGTGTAAATGATTATCTGTCAAAACCGTTTTCCCTGGGTGTGCTGAAAGCGAGAATGAAACGGATTCTAAATGAAAAAGTAGAAACGACAAATTTATGCTCCGGAAATATTGTCATTGATAAAGGTACCTGTAAAGTCTATAAGAATGAGGAAGAAATCGCATTAAGCAAATTAGAGTACAGGTTACTGATGTACTTGATTGAAAATAAAAACCATGTACTGTCGAAGGAGCAGATTTTGAGTCAGATTTGGGATAGTGATGGGAAGTATGTAGATAACAATACGGTTTCCGTAAATATCAGCAGATTGAGAACGAAGATAGAAGATGATGCGTCCAATCCAAAGTTCATAAAGACCGTACATGGAGTTGGATATATTTGGAAGGAATAGGAACATGATACTCAATATCATACTTGTGGCGCTGTTATTCCTCACTGTAGGGTACAGTATTTATAAAAACAGGAAAACTTACCGTTCAATAGACAGGTTATTAGACTGTGTGTTAAATCAGGAAAAGATAGAACTATCCGATGTCCAGGAGGGAGAACTGTCTGCCCTGGTAAATAAGATCAACCGGATTCAGGAAGTCTTAGGAAAACAAGTGGAGATGGCAGAGGCGGAAAAAGAGCAGGTAAAAAGCCTTGTTTCCAATATGTCGCATCAGCTTAAAACACCGTTGGCAAACCTCTCTATCTATACGGAAATATTAAATGGTCGGGAATTAGAGGAAAAGAAGAAAGCAGAAGTTGCTGAAAAAATCAAAAAGCAGATTGATAAGCTGGATTGGATCATAGGCTCGTTGGCTAAGATGGTAAAACTGGAGCAGGATGTGATTGTATTTGATGCAGAAGGCATCTCGATTAGAAAAACGCTTCTGGATGCAATAGACACCGTATATGAAAAGCTGGAAAAAAAGGGATTATGCTTGTTTCGGAACCGTATGAGGATATCCTGCTGTTTCATAACCGGAAATGGACGGTTGAAGTTTTTGTAAATCTTCTGGAGAACGCGGTCAAGTACACGCAGCAGGGAGGCACAATACAGATATGGCGGCGGTTATGATATTAAATATTGCGATTGCGGTTATAGCCGTCAGCATTCCAGCGAGAAAGATTGTGAAATCGAATATCATAAATGAAATTGAACGGTAGAATGGGAGAAGAAAGATTGTGAGATTAAACAGGCAGGTGATTCAATGGGAAAATCATAATTCTGTCAATTCCAGAATCGGAGGAACATGTTTGTGACAGGCTGGTGGACGCCCTAATGGATTTCCTGCCTTTAGAACAGATTGACATTACAAGTGCTAAAATGGTGTTATCTTTTCCTGGACTGGAAATCAATATCAAGGAACAGACTGTCTACCACTAGAAAGAAAATAGGAGAGAGGTACATAGAAACAGTAATTGGCAGCGGATATCGGTTTGTTGAATAGAGGAAGCCCGGAGTACAGTGTGGAAAATGCACAGTATTCTGGGCTGCGTCTTATAATCATTAAATTCGCATACTGCGTTTCCCCAAAAAGTTATCAATATAGACTTATAATTGACCCATAAAGTTATCTTTCATGACAACGAATAATAAGAAATCTGTGGTAACATCCTACCCGTAGTGGTAAATTATTCTACAGGAAAGGGTGCGAATCATGGAAAATGAAGTATATGAAAAAGATTACGGAGAGGAATTCAGGGAACGGAGCGATAAGTCAGAGGGAAAGAATTTTCTGGACACATTAATGGAGGTTGGATTCTTCCGGAAGTACCAGGAAGAAATGAATGAAATCCCAAAGCGTGTGGTTCCCAAAGAAAAAGCGGATTATGAATACTTACTTGGCGAGTGTGACGCTTACGTCCGGCAGTTCGGAGGAAGAATCCGGGGCGAGGTGGATTACCAGAAATGGCAGGCGACTATTGACCTGTACCTGAAACATTTTGAGTTCTGTGACCGGGAGGCACTGACGCTGTTAAAGGAAATCGCAGAACGGGCGGAAAATGTGACGTTTTCAATGAAAGATGGATTGATTCGGATGTCGGTGTTCATTGGGTATTTTGATGAGGTGTATTAATGTGTGAAAGCATCTGCTAGTGTGACTGGCGGGTGTTTTTTTCTCACAGATATTGTATGCTGTAAGCAGTATATCAGCTTAGAGGTACGGGTATGGAAAAACAGCAGAATCCATTGATTTATGGCAGCATGAGAACCTATGTGGACGAGGATATGAAACAATCCATTATTCTGAACCTGCTGGAGATGATACCGGACTTCCCTTTGGAGGAAGCGGAGAGGATAGCAGAAATGGAAAATGCGGATAATTGAAAGAATGAGGCCGATAGCGGACATCTGGAAAATGTGATGTGGCTATCGGTCTTTTTGTATCTCTAAAACTCGTTGTCAGCAGGAGCATTTTAACTTTTGCGGAGTTGGTAACAAAGTTAAAAATAGAGTAAGATAAAAGGCAGTTAGCAGAATCTAACCAAATAAAAGTATTTCGCTCGGAAAGTGAGGAATAGAAATGGCTAAGAAAAAAAGTCAACCTGGCGAACCAAAGCAAGGTTTGTCGCGCCTGATGGAACTGGCAATGACGAAGAAAGCGCCGATGGTCAGCGGGATTATTTTATCCGTATTGGCTACCGTGGCATCGTTTGTTCCCTATCTGGCAATCTATTTTGTGATTCGGGAGATCGTAGGCGTCTATCCCGATTTTAACGACCTGAATGTAACGGCTGTATTAGGGTATGGCGCGCTTGCGTTAGGCGGTGTCCTTGTCAATGTTTTGCTTTATACTGCATCTGTGGCATTGTCACACCTTGCGGCGTATGGAACCCTGTACGAACTGAAAATTTCCTTTGTATCTCACATTACGAAGCTGCCGCTGGGGTATCATCTGAACACGGGCAGCGGCAAACTGCGTAAGATCATGGACGACAACATTGAAAGTTTGGAGGGTTTTATCGCTCACGATCTACCCAACATGGTTTCGGCTTTTGTTTCCCCGGTTGTTATGCTGGTGCTTTTGTTCGCCGTTGACTGGCGTTTCGGTCTGGCAACCCTTTTAGGCATTATCGTGGCTTTTGTGCTGTATGGTGCTACCTCTGGCGGCAACACGACGCAACAACTAATGACGGACTATCAGGCATCCCTTGAAAATATGAGCAATGCTTCTGTGGAGTACATACGCGGAATTTCCGTGGTGAAAGCCTTTCGTCAGACAGCGTTTTCCTTTAAGCGCCTGTACGATTCGATCAAGAACTATACCGCAACGGTAATCCCTTATTCTCTTTCTCAGGAGCTTATGACCGCTACCCTTACGGCGGCGCTCAATGCAATCTACCTGTTTTTGATTCCCATTGGAATCCTTGTAGGAAGCCATACACAGGATTATCAGTCCTTTGCAGCGACCTTTATCTTTTATCTGATTTTTGTCCCTGCGGTTGCAGCTATCTTGATGAAAGTAATCTATGCAATGGTGAATACCATGCAGATCAGCGGTTCGGTGGCGCGTCTGGATCAGATTATGACAGAACCGGAAATGAAAGAGGGAACCTATACAGAAAAGCCGGAAAATTATGATATTGTCTTTGAAAATGTGACTTTCTCATACACGAAAGATGGTCCGGCTGCACTGAAAGACATTTCGTTCACGGCAAGACAGGGTGAGGTTACAGCAATCGTTGGGCCATCCGGCGGCGGCAAGAGTACGATTGCAAATCTGATTCCCCGCTTTTACGATGTGGAGCAGGGAGCAATCAAGATCGGTGGAATTGATGTACGGGATATGGAAAGTGCTGCCCTGATGGAAACGGTGAGCTTTGTATTTCAAGATAACTTCCTGTTCAAGCAAAGCATTATGGATAATATACGGATGGGCCGCCCGGATGCTACCGAAGATGAAGTAATCGCTGCCGCGAAAGCGGCCCGGTGTGATGATTTTATTTCTGAACTTCCTAACGGCTATCAAACGATATTCGGCAAAGAGGGCGTAAAACTGTCTGGCGGCCAGATTCAGAGAATTGCCATTGCGCGGGCAATCGTGAAAAATGCGCCGGTGCTGGTACTTGACGAGGCCACTTCATTTTCTGACCCGGAGAATGAACATCTGATTCAGCAGGCGTTGAATGAGCTGATGAAAGGCAAAACAGTTATTATGATCGCGCATAGGCTGTCTACTATACGAAACGCAAATCAGATTCTCGTCATTGACAGTGGAGAGCTTGTTCAGACTGGCACACACGAAGATTTAGTACAGCAACCAGGAAAATATCTTACTCTTTGGGAGAACTACACGCAGGCGCTCCGCTGGAAAATGGCCCGCCCTGTGGCAGAAGAAGCGAAACACCCTGCGGGTATACCTGGATGCCATTCGGCAGAGTCAATGAAAGGAGGCTGTTAATTATGACGAGCTTAAAAGAAATGTTCCAGCTTTCAGACCGGGGTGCAAAAGATTTGAAAAAAGGGATTCTGGCCTGCACTTTGACAAACCTTTCTCTGATCTTGTCTGTGGCTGTTACGGTTCAGATTTTTATAGAGGTCTTAAAACCGCTCTCTGGCGGCGAAATTTCATGGAGCCGGATGTGGCTTTTACTTGCTGCCGGTGCCTTATCGGCGGTCATCAATTTCCTGTGCTGTAAAAATGATTACCGCAAGACTTATGTTTCCTGCTACACCGCAGCCGAGGATTCCCGTATCCGAATTGCGGAATTGGTACGCAAATTCCCTATGAGCGTTTTCAATGATAAGGATTTGACGGAGCTTACCACAAATATGATGGGCGACTGTGCCAGCATTGAACACTCCATGAGCCATATTGTGCCGCCCCTGATGGCAAACGGGATTTCCTGCACCCTGATCTGTATTTGTATTATGCTTTTTGACTGGCGCATGGGATTGTCCATCTTCTGCACCCTGCCGCTTTCTTTCCTGATTATTCTGGGCAGCCGCAAAGTGCAGGAAAAAGCAAGCAGAAAACAGGTGGACGCAAAGTTAAAGGCGTCGGAGGAAGAGCAGGAATATTTGGACGGAATTAAGATCATCAAATCCTGCCATTTAGACGGGGAAAAGTATTCCAGTCTGAATCATGCGCTGAAAGCACTCAAGCAAGAATCTATCCGCATGGAATTGGGAACCAGCGTGTTTATTTCCGTAGCGCAGTTCGTCTTACAGGCCGGTATTGGTATTACTGTCTTTGTCGGGGTACATCTCCTGACAGGCGGAAGTATAACCATCCTCCCGCTGCTGCTTTCTTTAGTCATTGTATGCCGGTTGTATGGGCCAATCCTGACAATCCTGACACTTCTGCCTATGCTGTTCCATACTCTTGTATCAACACAGCGTATGCGGGAATTAGCGTCTATCCCGATCATGGAGGGCAAAGCAGATGTGCCAATCGAAAATTATGAAATTTCTTTTGAGGACGTGTCCTTTGCCTATAACAAGGAACCCGTTTTGGAGAATGTCACGGTAAAAATTCCAGAGGGAAAGATTACCGCACTGGTTGGGCCGTCTGGCAGCGGAAAAAGCACAATGTCGAGATTGATCGCACGATTTTGGGACGTAAACAGTGGAAAAATTACTGTGGGCGGCGTAGATGTGAAAACACTTGACCCGGAATATCTGATGGGCTATATGTCCTTTGTGTTCCAGGATGTGATTCTGTTTAACGATACCATATTGAACAATATCCGTATCGGAAATATGGATGCAACCGATGAACAGGTCATTGCCGCAGCGAAAGCGGCCTGCTGTGACGAATTTGTGCAGAAATTGCCGGATGGATATAACACCATGTTAGGTGAGAACGGCAGCACTCTGTCCGGTGGGGAACGTCAGCGGATTTCTATTGCCCGCGCTCTCTTAAAAGACGCACCTATTATTTTGCTGGACGAGGCAACAGCAAGCCTTGACCCGGAAAATGAAGTGCTGATTCAGGAGGCCATCTCCCGGCTGATTACTGGAAAGACGGTTCTTGTTATTGCTCACAGACTCCGCACGATTGTAGACGCCGATCAGATTATCGTTCTGGAAAACGGCCATGTTGCAGAGTGCGGTTCTCACAATGAACTGGTGGAGAGACCCGGAACGTATCGCAAACTCTATGAGATTCAGACAAAGAGCCAGAAATGGGCGGTGTAAAACTCGTTGCTATTTGGAGCATTTGTGTCGGCAAGAGTAGAAAAGACGGGAAATACCTGCTATACTAACATACATAAGGTTAGACATGGCTAACCAAAGCGTGGGGAGGTGATATTTTTTGAAGCCAGAAACAGTCATTTCAGCTTATGCCGAGGAAATAGACGCTCGTACTAATACAAGGGTATTGACGAATGAGCCGGGCAGGATGGTTTACCAGATTGACGGCCAGGACGGGAGCGGTACGGTTGAAGTGCTGACATTGTTTCCCGGAGTAATCCTGCAATTTCACAGTTTTCATTGTAAGTCCTTTCGTCTTGCGGTGAATGGGAATGTCAATGAGGGGCTGAAAATCAATTTTTGTTCCGAGGGACGTATGGAAGTCCGTATGTCAGACAATCTTTGTTTGTTCATGGAACCGGGAAATTTAAGTCTGGACGTGCGGACGGCACAGGATAGTTTTCAGTTTCCATGCGGCCATTATCACGGGGTAGAGTTGTTCCTGCATCATTCTTCTATTGGAAAAGTGTTCCCGGAAGCATGGGAGGAACTAAAAATTAACCCGACGAAAATACAAGACCGTTTCTGTGGCGAGGGCAAAAGCTATGTGATTTTTGCAGATGAACGGTTTAAGCAGATTTTTGATAATATGCTGAACGCACCTGACGAGTGCAGAACGGAATATCTCAAAATCAAGGCAACAGAGCTTTTATTTCTTTTAGGTTCGGTAGAAATGCCGGACAAGAGCGACACCGCTTCTTTAATGACAACGGGACAGGTGGAGATTGCAAAACAGGTCATGGAAATTGTAACAAGGGATTTAAGCCAGCATACTTCTGTGGAAACCCTTGCCGGAATGTTTGGAATCAGCCCATCTTCCATAAAGAATTATTTTCGCGGGGTCTATGGAAAGAACATCTCTACCTATCTGCGGGAAACCCGTATGTCTGCCGCCGCCCTTGCATTAAGGGACGGGAAACAGCCCATTGGAGAAATCGCTACGGCTGTGGGGTATGAAAATGCCAGCAAATTTTCAGCGGCATTTAAGAGTTTCTTCGGGGAAACCCCGTTGGAATACCGGCGTCAAAGCCGGTGTGGAATTTAAGGTATCAAAACTGCAAAGCAGTTTTAAGGCTTTCACTGCGTGTGAAAGCCGCAGGCTCGCAAGAGCCGATACCTTAACGAAGAAAAATGTGCCACATTTTTCTGAGTCTAAACAATTTAAAAATGGAGGTCTTTGAAATGAGTAACAAAACCAATACAAAGAAATCAAAACGGCTGGTATCAGCCGGGGTATTCATTGCCCTGTACTTTGTCGTATTTGTCGTGATCGGAATGTGCTGTATGCCGGTTCCGGTTCTGTATCTGTGTATGTCCAGTCTGATTGCGCTGTTTGCCGCCCCGGTCTACATGATGTTGCTGGCGAAAGCGCCCGTACATGGCCCAATCTTTATTGCAGCGATTCTTCCCTGCCTGTTCCTGTTGCTGCAAGGTAACATCTGGATTGTGATTCTGACTGGCATTGTGGCTGGCATCCTGGCGGAAGTCATTGCGGGGATGGGAAAATTCCGCAATCCGAAGTTGAATGTTTTAAGCTATGTGTTCTTCTCTGAAAACCTGTTGGGCGGATTCCTGCCGATTTGGGTTATGCGTGACTATTATTTCGCTGACACATTGGAGCGTGGCATGAGTGCCGATTTCTGCAATACTTTGGAGGCGCTGACGCCGGTTTGGGTACTGCTTGTGATGATCGCCGGTACGGTTATCTTTTCTCTGATTGGCTGTGTGGTCAGCAAAAAGCTATTCAGAAAGCATTTTGAAAAGGCCGGAATGGTATGAGTACCAACAAGGGGCTGACTTTTGACCCTCGCACAAAAATATTACTGCTGCTTTTGGTAAATCTCCTTTTGCTGCTTAGTCATTCCCTGTGGTTTGAAATTGTCCTTTTTACAAGCTGTATTGTGATTGTCGGCATCAGCGGGCAAGTAAAAAGTGCAGGTCATTTTCTGATTGCTTTCCTGCTTATGCTGGGGATTGACCGTGGACTGACACCGTATATGAGAGGTTTCGTTTTTACTTTGGTGTCGTTTGTTAGTCTTGCGCTGCGGAAATTCCTGCCCTGCTTTATTTTAGGGAAATGGATTCTCACAACTACGGAGGTCAGCGAATTTGTGGCGGCTATGTGGAAGATTCATCTTCCGCAGACAGCGATTATTCCACTGTCCGTTGTGTTCCGATATTTCCCAACAATCAAAGAGGAATGGGGTGCAATCCGGGCCGCCATGAAAATGCGGGGCATCCATGTTTCGTTAGAGCATATCATGGTTCCGCTTTTAATGTCTGCAATCAACGTCAGCGAAGAATTGTCGGCTGCGGCCTTGTGCCGCGGCCTGGACAATCCGGGAGAACATACCTGTATGTGTAAAGTGGAGTTTCAGCAGCAGGATAAAATTGTCCTGCTGCTGTGCTTTATTCTTGCGGCTTTCGCAATCTTTTTGAAAGGGGTTGGAATCTTATGATTGATATTCAAAGCGTTTCCTACTCTTATCAGGAGGATGGAACCGATCAAAGCTTGAAAAATATTGATCTGAAAATACAGGACGGCGAATGTGTTTTGCTATGCGGAAAAAGCGGCTGCGGGAAAACAACGATTACCCGGCTGCTGAATGGCATGATACCCAATTTTTACGAGGGTGCTGTGACAGGCAAGGTTATGTTGGATGGAGATAATCTTCTGGATTTACCCATGTTTGAGATTTCAAAGAAAGTGGGTACAGTGTTCCAGAACCCCCGTACACAATTTTATACCGTAAATACCACCAGCGAGATTGCGTTTGGGTGTGAGAATTTGGGGATGCCGCCAGAGGAAATAGCAGATCGTGTCAGACAGACAGCAAAGGATTTACAGATTGAATTCCTGCTGAACCGAAATATCTTTGCGTTATCCGGCGGCGAAAAACAGATTGTCGCATTTGCCAGTATCTATGCAATGTCTCCGCAGATTTATGTGTTGGATGAGCCGTCTTCAAACCTGGATGTGCAGGCTATTGAGAAAATCAGAAAAATCCTTACGCTATTGAAGCAACAGGGTAAAACGATTGTGATTGCGGAGCATCGAACCTATTATCTGAAAGATTTGGTTGACCGTGCCGTGTATCTGGACAACGGAAAAATTGTCCGGGAATACTCCATGAGTGAGCTTGCTCATTTTACAGTCGCAGAGCAGTTAGAACGTGGGATTCGGACAGTAGATTTACTGAACTATCCGGTGAAGCCATATACTGCACCTGCCACCTGTGGGAGTATTCGGATAGATCATCTGCGATTCTCTTATGGAAAGGACGAAACGCTGCATATTGACCACATGGAAATTCCATCTGGACATATCACTGCTATTATTGGAACCAACGGGGCCGGCAAGTCCACCTTTGTTTCCTGCCTATGTGGATTGCTGAAAAAAACAAAAGGAAATTTCGTTCTTTCAGAAAAGCCATTCCGCACAAAAGATCGTTTGCGGCAAAGCTATCTTGTCATGCAGGAGGTGAATCATCAGCTTTTTTCTGACAGTGTGCAGGAGGAAATTGTCTTAGGGGTAAAAGAGCAATCAGACAGCCAGCTAAAAACAATTACGGACGCCCTGGATATTACCGCACTCTATGACCGCCATCCCATGACTTTATCTGGCGGGCAGAAACAGCGCGTGATTATTGCGTCAGCTATGTTTTGTGGTAAACGGATTCTGTTCTTTGACGAGCCTACAAGCGGCCTGGATTTTTCACATATGATGCACACCTGCGAACTATTGAAAGGTTTGCAGAAGAAAGATACATTCCTGTTTATCATTACACATGATTTTGAATTTATTGCTTCAGTATGCGACAGCGTGATTCATATTGAACAGGGAAAAGTGATAGAGCAGTATGACCTTAATCAAGAGGGCGTTGAGAAATCAGAAAACTTTTTCAAGCAGAGCATGAGGGAAAAACATGAAGATACATGAATCGGGTGAGGATTATCTGGAGACTATCCTCATGCTTCAAAGGCAAAAAGGTATGGTGCGTTCCGTTGATCTTGCCCGATACATGGGGTTTTCCAAACCGAGTATCAGCCACGCAGTAAAGGTTTTGCAGGAAGGCGGTTTTCTGATAAAGGATGAGGATGGTTATCTCCACTTGACCGACATAGGTAAAGAAGTGGCGAAGAAAATCTATGAAAAGCACCAGTTTTTTACGAATGGTTTGATAGAGCTTGGCGTTGATCCTGCCATAGCTGAAGCGGATGCCTACAAAATTGAACATGTGATAAGCGAGGAAAGTTATACGAAACTGAAAGAAGCAAAGCGGAGGTAAAAGCCTATGATAAATATTCTTGTCACCCCGTCCAGGGAGGAGGATGGAATTCTGCAAGAGATCGTGGACTTCTTATCCTCAAGGACACAGTGCCAGGTTACACATTTAACATCCTCTCCCCAGGTATTAAAATTCCCTGGTTTGGAAATCCATCTGAATGAGCAGACGGTCTATCGGGATGGCGTGTTAGTTCCTATGACATACCATGAGTTCTTTACCCTTGCCTACTTAGCATCCCATCCCGGATGGGTATTCAGTAAGGCACAAATCTATGAGGCAGTGTGGAAAGAGGCTGGTGGGAATTGCGAGGGTGCGGTAACGAACATCATCAGTCATCTACGTCACAAATTGAATCCAGACAATCCGAAGGAAGGTTATATCCGCACTGTGGTCAACAGCGGATATAGGTTTGAAGCTGATGGAACAATGGAGACTGGGCAAAAATAAAAATAACAGATGCTATGTACTTTTTGGGGTTGACCTATTGTAATAGAAGAAACAGGGTTAAGGAAGTGAATATTTTTCGCTCTTTAGCCCTTTTTTTCGTGGGATAAATGGAATAAACGTTGAGGGGGATAGGGGTAGAATACCGGGGTAAATCGCAAGAGGGGTTCTTTTGCGGAAAAGTATAACCATAGAAGTTTTGTGCTAAAAAGTATGGTTCACCACAGTCTGTCAGGTGTCTGATTTTTTGGAGTATCGGGCTTGAAAACAGTTCAAGGATACATTATGTGCAAAAAGTCCGAAATAAGCCCTATATGTGGGAAAAATCCGGCTCCTGCAGAAAGCAGAGTACATAAAATTTGTGTGTTTCTTGGACGAGCGGTTCATACTCATGGAAAAATAACAGGGTGGGGTAAACTTCTGAAAAAGAAGCCCCACCTTTTTGCATAACTAAGAGAGTGTCAGAACTTTTCCGCAAAACGGAAAATAAGGTTGTATCTTTTCGCAAAAGAGGATTTGCAGGGTAAAAAAGTCGGCATTATCTTTTTGACTACCCTCACACAATACGGTTTAGAGGGATATAAATATCAGGCCACCAATTACATCATTAAGCCGATGAAATATGTCCGGCTGAAAGCAGAAATGGATCAGTGGTTGAAAAAGCATCGGAAAGACGATAGCCCCGCTATGATGGTTTCCAACGATACAGGGAGATATAAGGTGTTTCTGAAATCTCTCCGTTATGTAGAAACCTTTAACCGCAATCTGCTTCTGCATACAGAGCAGGAAAATATTATCTGCTATAAGAGCATGAAAGAAATGGAACATGAGTTGCAGGACAAAGGGTTTGTCCGCTGCCATACCAGCTATATTGTCAATCTGTACTATGTGAAGAATGTCAAAGTAAAGAACCTGGAAATTGAGCTGATAACAGGCGAGACAATCCCAATCAGCCAGCCGAAGCGTAAAGCGTTCATGGAACAGCTTGCAGAATATATGGGAGATCAGTTGTAATGATGGAAGTTTTTTTATGCCATAGACATATTAGCTACAATGTTTGAGTTTTTCTGTCTGGCCCTGTTGCTTTCAAATATTGTAGATTATAAGAATAGACTTGGGAAAGTGTTTTTCATTTATGGCCTCGCTGTAGTATGGGTCTTTGGAATGACTTTCCTATCGGTGTCATATCTGCTGAAAATGATTTTGGAAGTCATATACATTATGGTCATGTATAGACTGCTATTTTCTGTAAAGATGGCAACATCCGGGATATATGCTATTTGACATTTCTTTTGTATGTCGGCACAGGAATGGAATCTGTCAGCAATGAGATGGAGGTAGTCACCGGGCTGATCCAGAAGCTGATTGTGGAAAACGCAACCCGGAAACTGGACCAGAACGATTACCGCAGGAAGTATGAGGGATATGTCAATAAGTACGCAGCTTTAGAGAGCCGGATGGACAGCCTGAAAAAAGAACGGGAGAGCCGGGAAATCAAGTTTGGCATTTTCAGCGGGTTCCTGTTTGAACTGAGTGAGCTGGAGGAGCTGCCACTGGAGTTTGATGTGAAGCTGTTCCACAGCCTGGTGGATTATGCAACGGTGTACCACGATGGGAGGGTGGTGTTTACCTTTCGGAATGGCGCAGAGGTTGAGACAAGAATATAGGAAAAAAGGGATGCCCCGGAATTCAGTGTGGAGATGCTGGTTCCGGGGCTTATTTTTGTTAATAATTTGTAAACGGAGATGGCTGTCGGCTTATTTACATTATCTAAAAAGTGATATATTTATCTCTTTTGGCATTGACAGCAGTTACGGAAAGTGATATATTTGTCTTAACAAGAGATAAATATATCACTTTCGGAGGACGAAATTATGAAAAAGATTAATATTAAGCTCACAATTTTATTTGGTGTGGTATGCGCTTTGCTTGTAGCAGTATCATCATGGCATGCAGTTATTTTTAATGAGTCAAGGTTTGTTGTCCCGATGGACTTCGCTGAATACACTTTTCGGATGAAAGATCTGCCTATGATTATTTCTATTACATTTCTTGGTTTGTATATCTTGTATCTCTTTGTATTGTTGGTACGGGGGATTATTATAAACAAACGTAAAGGAGTAACTGTGCAGTCTACAAGAACAATAAATCCCAAATTGGGCTTTTTAGGCTTTTTTGGTTTCTTTGGCTTTTTAGGCTTTTGGACGTATAGCGTGGATAAGACCATCTTTCCATTTGTGTTTTTTATGTTTTTTGGTTTTTCTGGTTTTTTTTATGAAGGAAAAATGTCAAATACCTTTATGGATGAGAGATATAAAGAAAACAAAATCAAAGCGCACATGACAGCGAACAAAATTGCATTGGCTATTATATTTGTTTCTATACTGTTTCTGGGACAGGGAAAGCTTATTGGAAATTTGGAATATACATTAATAGCCCTCATAATAGTTGTAGCACTGTCCATAGCACTTGAAATGTTCCTTAGTGAATATTTGCTGTACCGGTATGACCATGACGAACAGTTTGATGAAAGCGAGGAATAGAAAGTGCCAGATTTTGAGTGTAGATTAAAGAAGTATAGGCAAATGAAGGAAATGACGCAGGAACAGTTGGCAATTCGGGTCGGGGTACGGAGAGAAACAATTATGCGTTTGGAAAAAGCTCAATATAACCCTTCTCTCAAATTGGCGATAGATATTTCGAGAGCCGTTGATGCGCCTATTGAAGAAATATTCATTTTCAAAGAATGATTTGGAGTAAAAATCTTCATATTTACCGGGAGTTGCGCTGATGTTAGTTTGCGTTGCTTGCCGCATATGGAATGACATGGTATTTTGAATCCATCAAAAGTAAATTTGGAAAGCTATTGCTATTATAGTGGTTGCTGCTGTTGTAATAAACTTTTTCATTGCTGTTTTTTTCAGTGTCCCAGATATAAGTGACGGTGGAACCAATAGCCAATCTACGGTGACAGAGGAAACACAAATAGTACAGGATTAAATTCTGTTTGAAATATGGAAAGGGAAAGAGGTGGCATTGATTGGAACGATAGAAATTGTAATGAGGAAGATTGCTCCATCCGGGAGCGTCTCAGAAACCGTTCTGGTTTCGCTACCGGGTGCGGAATCCCAGGAAGCCACCCACAGTTCCGACATCCTCACCTTCCCTGGTCTGGAAATATGTATCAATGAACAGACTGTTTACCACAATAACCAACTCGTTTTCCTCACCCACCATGAGTTCTTCACACTGCTTTACCTGACCCGGCATCCGGGCTGGGTATTCAGTAGAGAGCAGATTTATGAAGCAGTGTGGAGAGAATCCGGTGATGGCGGGGCGGCGGTTACAAACGTGGTAAGTCAGATTAGAAGGAAGATTGGAAATAGATATATTAAGACCGTTATTGGAAGCGGATATAAATTTGAAGCGTAAGAAAAGCCGGCAGCAGGCATCTATGGATGTGGCTGTCGGCTTTTCTCCAATAAAAATAACCGGGCTGCATTCCTACGACCTGGTTATCTTAATTTCCTATTGTATCTGGTCTGTCTTGATCTCCCCGCGTTCTTTTTCTACCTGCTCTAGATGCTGGATCAGCACATATTCAATGTAGTTGGTCATAGAACGGTGCTCTTCTGTAGCCAGAATACCGATCTTATCAAACACTTCGTCCGACAGACGCAGAGTAAATACACGTTTGTTGGTTGCCATTTCTCCTGCCCTCCATTCCGGGTATGAATTTATGGTATACCAATTTGCCGTAAATTTATACGTTCACTAGACAGCTAAGTGATAGCACTTTACATCAAAAAACAAAGAAACAGACACAGATGGCAGTTCTTATTTTTCTGTTTTGATCTCTCCGCGTTCCTTTTCCACCTCTTCCAGATGTTTGATGAGGACATATTCAATGTAATTGGTTAAGGAGCGGTGTTCACTTGTAGCCAGTATGCCGATTTTGTCAAACACTTCATCTGACAAACGTAAGGTAAATACTCTTTTGTTGGTCGCCATATTCCCTGTCCTCCCATTTTAGTATAGGTAAATGGTAATCGAAACCGAATGCAAAATATACAGTCACTTGACAGGTAAGTGATAGCACTTTATATTGTAAGAGTAGTTTAAAACAAAAAAAGGAGTGCTAAGAGTGAAGAAAGTGAAAAGGTGTGGAGTATGAAAAGGTTGTGCCAATGGATAAAGGCAAAATGGAGGAAATTCTGGAGGGATGATGAGTATGATCCTTATATGAAGCATTTGAGCCAGTCAGATAAAAGGGAATTATGGTATGGGGCTTTTATGGTCTGTATGTCTGCTGTCGCCCTTTGCAGTTTTGCGATTGCGTTCAGCAATATCCGGGTGAGCCGTCAGAACAATGAAGATATGGAAGAACTTATGGAAATGGTAGCCACATATATGGGTTCTGCCACAGAGGATGAATACGAGGGGATTGCAAAGGCCATACGGCATGCCCTGGTGTTTTCCGAGTATGGGCAGGAGATAGAAAACTACATCCGTTATATTCCCAATACGGCGGACGGCTGCCGGACATGCGGAGAAGAGTTCCCGTCACAGGCGTATCTTGTGTGTACCAATACGGGGGAATTATATGAACTGGATTTATTTGAAAAAGGGGAGAATCCGGATACAGGTGAATATGGCTATACAAGCATGAGTTTTGGATATGATGAGGTAAGCCAGACAAGTCTGCATATCACAAAAACTCCGGGAAATAAGGAAGGAACTGTGACTGTGCAGAGGGGACGTGGGATTGTCAGCGTCCAGAAAATGAAATCGTTATTCTGTGATGACTGTATCCGGGAGATGTTAGAAACGGTTGAAAACCAGCTGGTAGAAGAGTTCGTGATCTTTGACGCAGGAGAACAGAAGTTTTACGCTGTGGATGATGGAAGTGTGCAGATCGGGGACTATGAACTGCAGGTGGAGTATGACGCGGGAGATTATGAAATAACAGTGCGGTATGCGAAATAAGTGGGAAAATTCCTTATTGTATGATAGAATGAAGAACAATGACAGATTTGGATTTAACGGAGAGAAGTACCATGGATATTATTGAAAAATTACAAGATAAGAATAACACAGCTGCATATAGGTTTCTCTTGGAGTATGCGTCCGCTTATTGAAATATCTGAGGCGCTACTGGAGGTAGATTCCAATGACGCGGCAGAAGTGATGGGCTGGCCGGATAATCTGAAACTGAAATCTTCCATGACGTTATTTGCCTTGGCAAAACCGGAATGTTGTGAAGTATTTCAAAAGGTATTGGACAAGTTCTTCCGGGGAGAACGGGATCAGAGAACTGTGGAAATCCTATTGGGGAAAAGATGAAACAAAAAGTCTGTATCAGAAAAAAGGTAGGCTTTAAGGCTTTTAGTATCTGAGGATAAAATCATCCTATTGTATGTGCAGTGAACCCAGAAAACAAAGAGGGAATTAAAATTGAGGAATGCGAATGTATGAATATAATAGATAAAAATATAGATGGTGGAAAAGCATTTGACTGGGGTAAAACTTCCGCAGATTATGCAAAGTTCCGTGATATTTATCCACAGGAATTTTACGATAAAATTATAAAACGTGAATTATGTATAAAAGGTCAGAGTGTTCTCGATGTTGGAACAGGAACTGGAGTGCTTCCAAGGAATATGTATCGTTATGGTGCAAAATGGATAGGGACAGATATTTCTGTGAACCAGATTGAACAGGCAAAAATTCTTTCAAAGGGTCTGGATATTGAGTATTATCCATTATCCACAGAAGATGTAAATTTTCCGGATAATTCCTTTGATGTTATCACTGCGTGTCAGTGTTTTTGGTATTTTAATCACCAGCAGATCAGTGATAAGTTTTTCCATATGCTGAAACCGGATGGACGTATTCTTGCATTATATATGGCATGGCTGCCTTTTGAGGACAAAATTGCAGGAGAAAGTGAGAAGCTTGTTCTGAAATATAGCCCCAAATGGAGTGGCGCAGGGGAAACGATTCATCCAATATTTATACCTGATTGCTACAAAGAAAAATTTGAACTTGTTTATCATGAGGAATATCCGTTAGAAGTGCATTTCACTCGTGAGAGTTGGAATGGCAGAATGAAAGCCTGCCGGGGTATTGGCGCTTCTCTTACAGAACAGGAAGTTTCTGCATGGGAACGGGAGCATATAAAATTACTTGTTGAAATTGCTCCTGAAGAGTTTAATGTCTTACATTACGGTGCCATTGCTGAACTAAAAGTGAAAAAATGATAATTTCCAAGGTGTCTGATAAAGTAATTAAATCTGTGGCCTGGAAAGAACTGGATCAGAAAACAATAGAGATAAAAAATGTATGCTGAGGAGGTTTGCTTATGAAAAAAACAAGTTTAACAATATTGGCAATTGTGTTAATGCTGTCTTCGGCTGCGTGTGGCGGAAAAGCAAAAGACCTATATGAAATTCCAGATTTATCACAATACAAAACAGAATATGTTGGGGATGCTCCTAACGTTGTAAATATTGTCAGCAAACAAGATTATCCAGAGGGGTATTCTTATGATAGTATAGAGATACAGTCTGAAATAGAGCCATATGGATTAACGGTTTTTCTAAAAGAAGAACCCTCGGCATCTAAAATTGAAGATGAATTACAGATTAATGCAGATATGATATTTGATTTGATTGGCAATTTAGGAACTCTTGAGTATAGAGAAGCTGATAGCAAAGAACTTATTGCTGCATATGAGCGTTAGGGTAGCGGGCTTTGGCAGTGTTTTTTGACCGGTGAACGGGATCAGAAAATTGTGGAAATCCTGTAATTCAATAATTTAACGATAGGGTGCATTTTCAACCCCAAGGGTGCAAATTTAACGATTCCTACTCTCAAAACGATAGTATTGTTAAATTTTTGCCTTCCTACTCACGAAAAAGGTACAAACCCTACTCGAAAAACGATAACAGCACCTACGAGGGTGCATCCCATCATACAGAAAACGCCCTAACCATGGGCGTTTTCGCATATTCAAAAAAATGATAGCTCCGATTATTTCTGCCCGTATAGAAAAAGGATGGAATGCTCCTGACCCGAAGAAACGGGCGCAATGGAGGAAGATACCTTGTGAGGGCGAAATTCCTACGCCAGATGAATGGCTGCGGTATGCAGTTGAGAAACTGCAGGAAGAAGGTCGAGAGGATTTATTGCGGTGGTATCTGGATTTCTAGAAGATGCCTTAGATTACGAGCTGATATTATTGTAAAAATTAAAAGTGGCGAGTAAGTCGGACTGCTTACTCGCCATTGCTTGTTAATCCGTATTTAAAGATTACTTCTTAAATTATTTCTCACATGGTAGTTTTTCAGTATCATTTCCTTTAAAGTGAATTTTTTCTGTCCCAGCTTCAATCGCAGTTTCATAATACCAGCATTTGTGGTTGATAAAGTCGAGCGTTTCCTGCAACTCAGCCATTTGCGCTTCCACAGTGCACTTTCGCTCCAGAAACATTTCATAACGCTCCTGTAAAGAATTGTCCCCCATCTGTACCCATTTTGAAAACTGCCGGATGTCTTTGATTGGCATACCGGATTTTTTCAGGCACTCAATAACCCGAAGCATTGCAATATCTTCTTCCGAGAAAATGCGGTAGCCGGATTCCTTCCGTTCCATGAAAGGCAATAGGCCCTGTTTATCGTAATAGCGAAGGGTTGTCGGTGTTACATTCATGATTTCTGCCGCTTGTTTTATCGTGTATGACATAAAAAGTCCTCCCGTCACAAAAAATTCAAAAATAATCGGAGAAAAGGGGGTTGACCTTCACCTCAAGGTTAATGTTACTCTATAACCAGCAGGAAGTCAAGGGGGTGTAGCACATAGAAATCAAACACATAAAAAAGAAAAAGGTCGCAGGCCGGAAAAAGTGGTGCATATGAAAGAACTACCCTATTTTATGTATCTGCTTCTGGCAGAGGCGGGCTGTCATAAAGGCGGTGGAGAAAATCGACACGCAAGCTGGAAATCAGAAAAGATTCAAAAAGAATCCAAGGTGCTGTTTCAGGAATTGTGTGGCATGGCAGAAATCCAGACTGATCCCATTTGCCAGCTTTGTGTGGTCTTGATGGGATACAGCCGGTATCGAGTTGATGCGGAGCTTTGGATGCACAGTATGGAGCTATTGCTCTGCAAGTATTGTAATTAACAGCGGATTAAAATCCGGCAATTAGGAAATCCCCAAGGGGATACCATTATGCCGTTCATAACACGGCAAACAGATGAAAGGAGAAATCATAATGAGTTATATTTGGAATCTTCCCACGAAGGTATTGTTTGGCGCAGGAAAAGTGCAGGAGTTATATAAGGAGCAGATGCCGGGTAAGAAGGCTCTGCTGGTTATCTCCAATGGCAAATCCGTGAAGGAAAATGGAAGTCTGGCGGCGGTGGAGCAAGGACTGACCGCTGCGGGTGTAGATTATGTCCTGTTCGATAAAATTCAGGCTAATCCTTTGGAGCCGACCATAATGGAGGGCGTACTGGCTGCCCGTGAAAATGGCTGCGACTTTGTTGTTGGTTTGGGCGGCGGTTCGGTACGAAAAGAAGCTATTGTCTATTTGCCGTATGGTTTGATGAAGCAGATGCTGAAACCCGATATGACATTCTCTATCTGATGCATGGCGGCGGAGGTTCCGAAGCGACTTACATAGGGCGAGAAGGTCAAGGTAATCGACTGAAAAATATGATTGACCACATGATTGCATACGGCGATATAGAGCCTCTTATTATTGTGATGCCAACCTTTCCGACCGGAGGTTTAGAGGAATGCAGGGAAAGCGCCCTGACAGATGCAACAGAGTATTTCCGCTATTATATGCCTATGAGCAGCGATTGTTGGGAGCTGCAAGCCTTTGGCTGCAGAGATCGGGCGGATGAAACTACAGAATACCTCTACGATACGCTGACAGCTTCCGGTTATTCATCAGAGGATTTCAAAATCTTTGCGGCTGCCGGTACGGAAGAATTTTCCGGGTTGTCCGCACCCGCACAGATCACTTCCATGAAGAACTACCCGGATATGTTTTCCTATACGGAGAGAGATTTTGAGGATGGCAATTGGAGGTGGAAGCGCCATCCAGAGCCAGGCCACAGTTTATCTGCCCTATGGATACAATCAGGATGATAGCTCTACACGTTATGACATCCTCTATTTACAGCATGGTGCCTATGGAGATGAACGAACGTGGATGTACGAGTATGGGGACAGCTTCAAAAATATGATCGAAGATAAGCTGATTTCGCCGCTCATTATCGTTATGCCATACCTCCCGTCAGGAAACCAGTGGTATCACGATACAACACCGATCTTTTACTCAGAAGAAATCAAAAACGATCTGATGCCTGCGGTAGAATCTCACTACCACACCTATGTGAGTGGAATCACAGATACAGATTTTACTGCATCCCGCAGTCATCGGGCTTTCGGAGGATTCTCGGCAGGCGGCACAACAACGTGGCGGGTATTCCTTGAAGGGCTTGACCGGTTTGAATACTTTATACCTATGAGCGGCGGACTGACGCTTGGCGGAGATGGTTCCACTGATACGGAGGACGCACAGCGGCTTGCAAATGCGGCAGTTTCCTCCGGTTATGGAAAAACAGATTATTATATCTTTGCCGCTACTGGTACAAGGGACGTAGCGTATCAAGGACTTTCTGCTCAAATAGAAGCTATGAAGCCACTGACAGAGGCATTTGATTATACGGATACGGATTTCGCGGATGGGAACCTGATGTACTATACCGTTTCTGGAAACCTCCATGATTATCAGTATACCTATGAATATGTTTACAATGGTCTGCGGCTATTTGCTCACCATGGGCATTTAGGATAAAAATATCAAAATTTGAAAGGGGCTTTATTATGAAAAGAAAATGGATTGCGTTATTACTTGCAGTTTCTATGGTATCTACGCTGGGGGCCTGTGGAAATTCTTCTGACACACCAGCAGAGGAAAGCAACACCCCTGCGGATACAAGCAATACAGATACACAAGAAAATACCTCATCAGAAGAATCCAGCAGCGAGGTGACAGAAAACGAAAGCGTAACAACCAGCGGCGATTATGTCATCAATCTGTCCGACTTGGAGCATCAGACGGATTCTGAGGATGTTCCTACGGTTTATTTCACGAACGAGATTACCCCTGAATCCCTGATGGCAATTTATGAGGCTCTTGGCCGTACTCCAACAGGAAATGTGGCTGTGAAACTTCATACCGGCGAGGGAGAAAACAGCTATAATCTGGAACCGGATTTTATTAAGGATTTGGTGCAGGCAGTGGACGGTACGATTGTGGAGTGCAACACCGCTTACGGCGGCAACCGGGCAAATACTGCGCTGCATATGCAGGTTGCCGAGGATCGGGGATATACGGCCATAGCGGACGTTGATATTATGGACGCAGATGGAGGATTAGAGATTCCTGTCATTGGCGGAACGAGATTGGAAACCAATCAGGTTGGTTCCCATTTTACAAATTACGATTTCTTTGTTGTGCTTTCCCACTTCAAGGGCCATGCACAGGGCGGTTTCGGTGGAGCCTTAAAAAATATTTCCATTGGTATCGCTTCCTCAGAGGGAAAATCGCTGATCCACAGCGGCGGTACAGAAACCACCGGATTTGGATGGAACACTCCTGCGGAAGTGTTTACAGAGTCTATGGCAGAGGCTGCAAAATCTGTCTATGACTATTTGGGCGAGGGAGAAAATCTCCTTTACATCAATGTGATGAATAATGTGTCCGTGGACTGTGACTGCAATGCGAATCCGGCAGAACCGGATATGCACGATGTAGGCATCTTTGCCTCTCTTGACCCGGTGGCACTGGATCAGGCGTGTGTGGACTTTTTGTATGCCGTACCGGATGGAGAATCCGTGATTGAGCGTATGCAGTCCAGAATGGGCGAACATATTTTGGAACACGCAGAGGAAATCAGCTTCGGCAGCAGGGAATACCATCTGGTGTCGATTGACGAATAAAAGGAGATGCTGAAATGAAAAAAACGACAAAAAACCTTATCTTATCGTCCTTGGGACTGCCATAAGCAGGAAATGGGAGAACCTGTTCTGATAATTCCAAAGTCCCTTACTATCATAGAAGGCTCCTATTCCTGTCATCCGGCATTAAAAAGCCATTATGATTTAACGGTTTTTCTGAATGTAGATGCCACAGAGCAAATACGGCGTATCCACCAGAGAAATGGCGCAGATGGCGTTCAAATGTTTCAGGAACATTGGATTCACATGGAAGAACACTATTTTCGTTCGTTTCACATTCAGGAAGAATGTGATTTGCGCTTTCAGACTTAAAGGAGGTGATTCCGCATGGACGTATTGAAGCGGGAGTTTATTTATCTGTGGTACTATATCACGATTTTATTAGAGCAGATTTTCCCCTATTGGCTTATGGGTATGGTGATTGGATCAGTCGTTTCTGTTTTTGGAAAAGAAAGAATCCACCGTCTGTTTGCCGGTATGCAGGGAAAGAAATGGGGCATATTTGGTATCATTCCAGCTTGTATTCTTGGCATTGCCTCTCCGCTGTGTATGTATGGAACGATACCGATTGCTGCGTCTTTTTCTGAAAAAGGAATGCGTCAGGACTGGCTGGCAGCATTTATGATGGCATCTATTCTGCTGAATCCGCAACTGATTGTGTATAGTGCGGCCTTGGGCAGTGTGGCGTTAATTGTTCGGGTTGTAAGCTGTTTTCTGTGCGGGATTGCGGCAGGGTTACTGGTTCGCTTTTTCTATCGGGAAAAACCGTTTTTCGATTTCACCGGTTTTGGAGAAGCAAAGAGCCGCGACACTGATCCAAATGTGGTTCTCAGACTGTTGAAAAATTTTGGCCGCAATGTGAAAGCTACGGGAGTATATTTCCTGTTCGGCATTTTACTCACTGCCATGTTTCAACGGTATGTTCCGACAGATGCCTTTGTAAGTCTGTTTGGAAAAAACGAGGGATTTGGAGTGCTGATGGCTGCAACATTAGGCGTTCCCCTTTATGCCTGCGGCGGCGGAACAATCCCCCTGTTGCAGGAATGGCTAATGGATGGAATGAGCATGGGAAGCGCCGCATCCTTTATGATAACAGGCCCAGCAACTAAGATTACAAATCTGGGCGCAATGAAAATTGTGCTGGGAATAAAGCGGTTTATCCTTTATTTGCTTTTTGTTATGGTATTTTCATTGATAACCGGATTGCTTATAAATTCATTCATTTGATATACAAGGCAAGCCCATCTTGCCCGAAAAGGTCAATCTGCCTTGAGTGGATTGACCTTTTTATATTGCGTTGTCGAAAACTGTCGGCGGTATAAGAAAAATTTTCTCGGATTTTTTCAAAAAACTTTCCGGTTTTGTATGGTGAGAAACGTTTTGGTAGGGCGAGGAGGTGAAAACAAGCCACGGTCAAATCTGAATAAAGGAGGGGAATGTTATGTCATCTCCGTCCTTTAAAGACGAATTGATTGCGATGTTCGATTCTTTCTGTAAGGAAGCGTCACGCAACTTTATCAAGGATTTGGCGAGGAAAGAAGAGCGCCGGATGAAACACTATACAAAAGAACCGGTAGACTATTTACTTGAAATCACAGGCAATACAGATGTTTACCCGTCCGATTCTTTTACGCTTTGGGTAGACGGGCAGCCCTGTGAGATTGAGGACGAGCTTTTGTATCAAGCGCTTTCCGCTTTGAAGGAGAAGCAGCGGAACGTCCTGCTTCTGGATTTCTGGCGGGAACTGAGAGACTATGAAATTGCAGAAAAAATGGAGGTAACAGTCCGGACGGTATATAACCTGCGGCAGCGGGCCTTCCGGGCAATCAAAGACTATTATGGAAAAAAATCAACAGACAAAACAGCTTACTCTGGAACTGATCCGCCGGGCGGTGCACGGGGATCGGGAAGCAATGGACAAGATATTGCGGATTTATGAGCCGTTTCATGATTCCATTGCAACTTATGAAGCGCAGGATGCGAACGGGAATACATACTATTGAAGGAATCGCTGGATGGGAATAAGGTGCTGGTGGAAAATGCGAATGTGGAAACGGCGAATTTTGCCCTGCTGTTTGAGTTTGACGGGGACATCCGGAAAATCCGCCATGTCCTGTACCATTGCTCGGCGGCCCGCCCGAATATTGAATCCAAGACCAATGAGGAAGAAATTGAGGTACAGACGGAAACCCTTGCTCTGAAAGCGTCCCCGCTGGCAAACGGGTATGTGAAGGCGCGGACGGGGGACGGTACGACAGCGGCAATTTATCCAGGGTGGTACGATGAGGTGTACCTGCCGGTGCCTGCTACCGGCGGAAATGAGGAAGGAGGGGAAACGGCATGAGCATGAAGCAGAATATCGAGATTGACGGGCGGATGGTGGCGTTCCGCGCTTCCGCCGCCATCCCCCGGATTTACCGGATGAAATTCCACAGGGATATTTATAAGGATTTAAGCGCACTGGAGAAGGCGGTAGGGGATGGGGATGGCATGGGGTTATTTATCCCCATAATGGCCTCTGCAGTGGGCGATGTAGAGCCGTCCGTCTTCCATATGGTAGACGAGGCGGTCTTTTTCGTTGATCCGGCGGCTGTATTCGCCCTGCAGGTCGCCGGTCAGGGGTTCGGGCTTTTCGATACCTTCCATGCAGCCGTTGCGCTCAATATCCTTGTTTTCACTCATCGTCCACCTCGATCAGCTCGTGCGCGGTGCCTTTCCCGGCTTTTAGCTCCTGTACGGATTTTTTCACATAAGCCATGTTGGTTTCGGAGAAAAACGGATCAGGAGCCTGTGTGATCTCAAACGGGATACGGTTCTCGCGTAAAACTGCTTTCACAAAAAGATTGATTGCGGTTGAGGTGTTTAAGCCGACATTGGAGCAGAATTTGTCAAAGCTGGCCTTGTCTTTTTCGTCTACCCTTGCGGTTAAAGTTGCCAGTGCCATGAGGACACCTCCTTTCGTGTTCTTTGTGAGTTTATTATAGCACTATTGTATGCTAAAAGCAAGTGATTGTATTACATAAGAATGAAAATTCTATAAATTTACAGATGATTTAGAGAAGATATTTGACAGAGATGCAGGACTATGATAGAATTTGCCTTTAACTGGAATTTGTACTGCAGATTTGGTTAGGAGGACATTATGAATATTGAATATATAAAGGAAAATGAAGCGAATATTGCAGTTGTTTCCAGTGAAGAGAAAGTTATTGTTGATGTACAATCTGCTTTGGATTTGGCAATGACCGTAAAATATGAAACAGGTGCAGATAAAATTGTAATTGATAAAAAGGCGGTTTCAGAGGATTTCTTTATACTCAGTACGGGAATGGCGGGGGAAATTCTCCAGAAATACATGAATTATCATGTGAAACTGGCTGTTTATGGGGATTTTTCCCATTATACGAGTAAACCGCTCAGAGATTTTATTTATGAATCTAATCATGGAAAAGATTTTTTCTTTGTCCGGACGAAGGACGAGGCTGTTGCACAGTTAAAAAAGATATAATATAAATAATGTACAGATTCCAGTTTTGAATCATGTATCTGTAGGGCATCGGTAAATAACCGGTGCTTTTTTTCTGCTCGGAGTGATCCGGGCTTTTTTAATGCCTGTTTTGGGCGTACCGCATTTTGAGGGAAGGGAGGTGCCGGGAATGGCAGGGAGCCGGATTAAAGGAATTACAGTAGAAATCGGCGGCGATACGACAAAGCTGCAGACCGTCTTAAAGGGTGTGAATACGGAAATCCGCAATACCCAGTCGCAGCTCCGGGATGTGGAGAAGCTCTTAAAGCTCGATCCGGGCAATACGGAGCTGCTGGCGCAGAAGCACCGGCTCCTTGGGGATGCGGTAAAGGAAACGAAAGAGAAGCTGGAAACCTTAAAGCTGGCGGCGGAGCAAGCGAATACCGCCCTGGCAAACGGGGAGATTTCGCAGGAGCAGTACGATGCGCTGCAGAGGGAGATTATTGAGACGGAAAACGCCTTAAAAAATCTGGAGCAGCAGGCAGGCCGGTCGGCTGTGGCGGTGCAGAAGATTGCGGCTACCGGGGAGAAGCTGAAAACGGTCGGGGATAACATTTCTTCTGTGGGGCAGAAATTCCTCCCGGTTACGGGGGCGGTAGGCGCGCTGGGGGCTGCGGCTGTCAAAACGGCGGCGGATTTTGATTCTGCCATGAGCCAGGTGGCGGCGGTATCCGGGGCGACCGGCGATGATTTAGACCGCCTGCGGGAGAAAGCCCGTGAGATGGGGGCGAAGACAAAGTTTTCTGCCTCGGAGGCTGCCGAGGCCATGAATTACATGGCGATGGCGGGCTGGAAAACGGAAGATATGCTGTCCGGCATTGAGGGTATTATGAACCTTGCGGCTGCTTCGGGGGAGGATCTAGCGACTACCTCGGATATTGTGACGGACGCGCTTACCGCTTTCGGGCTGTCGGCAAAGGATTCCGGGCATTTTGCGGATATACTGGCGGACTGCCGGGCGGCATTTTCGGGGCTTTCTGAGTCGGAAAAGGCTGCGGCGGCGGAGACGCTGGTAGGGAAAAACGCCATGAGCGGATTCCTGGCGCTGATGAACGCGGCCCCGGCGGATATTGAAAAGCTGAGCGGGGCGATTGCAGGCTGTGGCGGTACGGCGGAAAAAATGGCGGAGACCATGCAGGGCGCTGGACATCCGGGGGATGTCCGTTTAGCGCCGACCGAAGCGGAGCGTAGAAACCTTGCGGGGCAGCTTACCATTTTGAAAAGCCAGTTGGAAGAGCTGGCGATTTCTTTCGGCGAGCTTCTGATGCCTGCGATCCGTATGATTGTGGGATGGATTCAGACATTTGTGGACTGGCTCAATGGCATGGGGGAAGGGACAAAAAAGGTCATTGTTACCATTGCGCTCCTGGCAGCGGCTATCGGCCCGGTGCTGATCGTGATAGGGAAGGTGGTGTCGGCAGTCGGGAGCATTATGGCTTTTGTGCCGAAGCTGGTTTCCGGTATCCAGATGGTAAAGACGGCTTTTTCCGCGCTGGGTGCGGTTATGGCGGCGAATCCGCTGGTTCTGATCGTTGCGGCGGTCGCAGCGGCTGTGGCGGCGCTGGTACTGCTTTACCAGAAATGTGAGTGGTTCCGCGACGCGGTCAATGGGGTATGGGCGGCGGTTCAGGAGTTTTTTGTTTCCGCCTGGACGGTTATCTGCTCCTTTTTTACAGATAAGATACCGGATGCGTGGAACTCCCTGGCAGGATTTTTCGGGCAGGTTCCGGCATGGTGGTCGGGCCTGTGGAACTCCGTGAGTGATTTTTTCGGGAATATCTGGACGGGCATGATGAACAATCCGGTGCTTTCCGGCATTGTTACACTGATCCGGTCTTTGTGGGAAAATCTGGTGGTCACGCTCCAGGGGATCTGGACTGGGCTGCAGAATATCGCGGCGGGCGCATGGGAGCTGATTAAAAATGTGATCCTTGCGCCGGTACTTCTGCTGATCGACCTGCTTACCGGGAACTTTACGCAGCTACGGGAGGATGTCGTCCATATTTTTACGAACATCCAGTCGGCAGCTTCGATGATCTGGTCGGGAATCCGGCAGGTGGTTTCCACGCTGGCGCAGGGGCTGGTAAACCATGTGGTTCTGCTGCTGTCGGGGCTTAGAAGTACGGCGGCAAATATCTGGGCTGCGATCAAAAATACGGCTTCTTCTGCCTGGAATGTGCTGAAAAATACGGTGGTTTCCATTGCCGGAAATCTGAAAAATGCGGCGGTTCTGGCTTTCCAGAATATGGTTTCGGGTATCCGTTCGGCGCTTTCCTCCCTTGGCGGGGTGGTGCAGCAGGGCTTCCAGTCTGCAATCAGCTTCATTACGTCCCTTCCGGGGCGGGCGCTTGGCTGGGGGCGCGACTTCGTAAACGGGATCGCAAACGGCATCCGTGGGGCTGTTGGGAATGTGGTGTCCGCTGTGTCGGATGTGGCAAATGCGATCCGGTCTGTCCTGCATTTCTCTGTGCCGGATGAGGGGCCGCTTACGGATTATGAAAGCTGGATGCCGGACTTCATGGGCGGGCTTGCCCGTGGGATTGAAAAAAGCCGGGGGATGGTACAGAAGGCGATGGATGGCGTGGCTGCGGATATGGTGCTCAGCCCGAAAGCGGGTATGATGGATTATGATACCTATGGAGGCGGATTCCGGCGGGGAGACGGAGGCAGGTACGAAGCAGCGGGACGTGGTACGGCTTGGCGTAGTGAGCATTTCCGTGTCCTTTTCCGTATCCGCCCGGTGGCTTGCGTTGCTTACGGGCTTTAAGCAGCAGGAGAAAATAAGTGTGGGGTATTTTGCGCCGGAGATGTTGGCGGTAAAAAATGCGGAGATGTATATGGAGGGATTTAAGTCGGTGCTGGTAAAGGATACCTTCGGGAGAGGGCTGTGGACGGTGTCGTTTACTTTGAAGGAGTTTTAGGAAACTATTGTAATCTGCGTAAGTATGGTGTATGATATAGGAAGTTAGCAATAGCTAACTGAAAGCATTTCAAACATTATCTATCATAGAAGGAATAGTAAAATATCATGCCATTGAGTGAAAGAGAATATAAGGAATTAACAATCAAGGAATTTACCAAAGCAGCAAAGGTCTATGACAGCGGACACGCAGGCATCTATGAGATGTGTAAGGATGATTACCCTCCGGTTCTCGCGGAGTTGGAAAGGGAACCGTTTACGGATATTCTCGATTGTGGCTGTGGCACCGGGCCTATGATCGAGCTTATTTCTTCCAGATACCCGGATAAGCATTATACCGGTCTGGATATTACCCCGGAGATGATTAACAGGGCAAAGGCAAAAAAGCTGTCCAATGCCGAATTTATCGTCGGTGATTGCGAAAGGCTTCCGTTTGAACCGGAATCTTTTGATGTCATAATCTGCACGAACAGCTTTCATCATTATCCGAATCCGCAGGATTTCTTTGACAGCGTATATCGCGTCCTCAGAAAAAGCGGACGGCTGATTCTCAGGGATTATACCTCCTCAGATTTTATGGTATGGCTCATAAATCATGTGGAAATGCCTTTATCACATCTCTGCGGTCATGGGGATGTTCGTATTTATAAAAAAAGCGAATATTTGGAAATGATAACCAGGGCGGGGCTGACGCCGGTCACTCTTGAGGCACAGAAAAAATTCCGTTTTCATATGGTTGCAAAAAAAGAATGAAATAAGGCAGAAGTTTCAGACTGACCAGGATAAGCAGTCGGACAAGTCGGGATGGGGGAGCAAAAAGAGGCGGCGAGAAAATAGAGTGGAGGAGAAAATTCAGAACGCATATCATGATTCAAAAAACATTTATGATGATGTTTTAACCCAGAGCAATTTTTTTAGTAAAGCGTATATCAAGCTGTTTTGGAGCGGGACGGATGATAATAAGATTGCCGGAAAGGTTCTTTCCTACATTCCGGATGATTTTTCGGGGACGCTTTTGGACGTCCCTGCTGGTACTGCGGTATTCACGTATAAAAAATGGGCACAGCTTTCGGATGCTCAGATTATCTGCCTGGATTATAGCGAAGACATGATTGGGCAGGCAAGAAAGCGGCTGAAAGACTATGCCCATGTTTCCTGTGTGCAGGGAGATGTAGGAAACCTTCCCCTGGAGAATAATTCCTGTAATATTGTATTGAGCATGAACGGTTTCCATGCGTTCCCGGATAAAGAGAAGGCTTTTCAGGAAACATGGCGTGTCCTGAAGCCGGGAGGAAAATTTATCGCCTGCTTTTATATCAAAGGGGAGTCTGGCATTACGGACTGGCTGGTTAAAAATGTCCTGTCAAAAAAGGGCTGGTTTACGCCGCCATTCCAGACCGGAAGTGAATTGAAGGCGGTGCTGGAACAGATGTACAAAAAGATTGATTTCCATATAGACGGGTCTATGGTTTATTTCGAGTGTATAAAATAGGAAATCAATAGCTTCTGGCTGTGCTGAAATAATCAGAATTTAAGAAAGGTATCGCAAATGAATAAAAAAATATGGGACTTATATGCACCAATATATGAGCGGGCAATGCGTTTGGATCGTAAAATTTATCAGATGATGTATGAGCGGATTCCGAAAGTCATTCAGGAAAAGGATGTGCTGGAGATCGCCACCGGCCCCGGTTTGCTGGCTAAGCATGTGGCATATGCTGCAAATAAAATGATCGCCACGGATTACTCCGAAGGAATGATTGCGCAGGCCACAAAGGGAGAATATCCTGCCAATCTGACGTTTGAAGTAGCAGACGCTGTAGACCTGCCGTTTGATGATCAATCCTTCGATGTGGTTCTGATTGCCAATGCGCTTCATGTGATGCCGAATCCGGAAAAGGCGCTTATGGAGATAGATCGGGTATTGAAGGAGAAAGGACTGCTGATTGCACCTAATTTTGTAAATCATAAAGGCGGTTTTATAAGCCGCATATGGTCCCGCATCCTGAAAATTGCAGGAATAAGCTTTGAACACCAGTGGGAAGAAGAGGAATACAGACAATTTCTTGAAAAAAACGGCTGGAAAATTAAAAACTGGAAAGTAATGCAGGCGCGCATCCCGATGGCCTATGCTGAATGCGTAAGAGAACGGAATACTCTGGTTTGCAAAAAATGAAGTGCCAGGATAAACAATATGAAAACAGCCCCGGAATTTGAAGATGAAAAATTATGAGAAATTAAGATTAAGAAAGCGATAAATCGGGAGTTGTTAAGATGATTGAAGGAGGATACAAATGCTTATATTGTTGCAAATTGTGCTGTACTGCCTTTTGTTTATTCTTCCAGTAAAATGTGCGGTAGGAAACAATGGCCTTAATTGCCTCTATTTTTATCCAAAAGAATATATAGATGAAGCATGTAAACGGGGAATTGCAAATAAAGATGTCATAATGAAAAAAGGAAAACTCTTTATGATACCATTTTGTATTGTCTTATTTATAGCTTTGGTCATGATTATTTCTATTTGGAATCATGTTACAGATTTTAAAACCGCATATATTCAGGCATATCTGTTTCTGGTGGTTATGAATTGGTTTGATGGTATTGTCCTTGACAGGCTGTGGGTAGGCCATAGTAAAATTTGGATTATTAAAGGTATGGAAGATGTTCCTTATATTAAATCCTGGAAAAATGTAATAACAAAACGAGGTATGGCTACAATCATATATCTAATCTTTGCACTTGTGATAGCCGGTATTGTGGTGTTGGTTGGGAAAATTTGATGTTATACATAGTAGCAAAAATAGAAAAACAAGGATACAAATTATTATTTATACCGGGAGGATATGCAATGATAATACAGGTTTTATTAGAGGGACTCGGTCTTGGGCTATTGTTGGTTTTGGTTTGTGCATTTGGCATCCGCAAGGGTGCAGTGGGAATGGTGCATCTCTATGACTCTACGGTGCAGGTACGTTGTGTGGAATTGGGACTGACGAGCAATGATAGAATCAGACGAAACAGCGTTATTTTTAAAGTGGTGTGTGTTCCTCTCTATATTGCCTATGTTCTTGTGTGTGTATATGTAATTAATGATGCGCGAGGATTTATGAGCGGATTTTGGCAGTTGTTTGTAATCCTGTCGGTGATGAATCTCGTTGACCGCTTTCTAATTGATGACTTTTGGGTTGGGCATACGAGAGCGTGGATCATACCGGGTACAGAGGACTTGAAACCCTATATTCCAGCCGCTGCCAAGCGCAGAAAGTGGATATTTGGAACATTAGGAATGGCGGTAATCGCTGCTTTGCTGTCCGGCGTGATGGCACTCTTTGTGCGATGAGGTGGGACTGGACAAACGTTCCCGAAAAATAAAAATTAGTGTAGTGATAACAAAAAGTATTTAAGCATCATTCAGAAATGGGTGGTGCTTTTTTGATGCGGAAAATTAGGGGGTGGTTCCATGTATCCGGTCAGTGAGGCGTTTCTGCAGGCGGTTAAGGAGAATACCCGGCGGTATTACTGGACGGGGAAGATCACTACTACGGCAGGCGCTGTGTACGAATTTACCCAGGCAGATATTGTAAAGGGGAGCGGCTATCTTTCCGGCCAGTGCTGCGGAAGCTCGGAAATTGAGCTGGGGACGGTCTATGCGGCGGAGCTTGGGATTTCCCTGTTTTCTGAGATTGACCGGTATACGCTGGAGGATGCGCAGATTGAATTGCTGTACTCCCTGCGCCTGGCGGACGGTTCCTATGAAAGTGTCCCTATGGGGATTTTTGAGGTAAGCGAGGCGAACCGGACAGCCCATGTGCTGGAATTGAAGGCTTATGATTATATGCTCCGGTTTGAGCGGAGCTTTAATGGTTTTGAGACGGTGGGGACGGCTTACGATTTTATGGAGCTGTGCGCAGATGCCTGTGGTGTGGAGCTGGCGCAGACGCGGGGCGAGATCAGCGCAATGGCAAACGGGGCGGAGCTGCTTTCCATCTATGCAGAGAATGATATTGAAACGTACCGGGATGTGCTTTATTTTGTGGCGCAGGTGCTGGGCGGGTTCTTTGTGGTCAATAGGGACGGGCGGCTGTAGCTGCGCAAATATGGGGCGGAGCCGGTCATGGAGATCGGGCAGAAGCACCGGTATTCCAGCAGCTTTTCGGATTTTATTACCCGGTATACGGCGGTGAGCTCTACGAACCTGCGGACGCAGACGGCGGAGTATTATGCCCTGGAGGAAGATGACGGGCTTACTATGAACCTGGGGGTAAATCCCCTGCTGCAGTTTGGCCTGGATGAAACGAGGGAGCAGCTCTGCCGGAATATCTTAAATGACCTGGCGGCAGTGAATTATGTGCCGTTTGATTCGGATACCATAGGGAACCCGGCGCTTGACCTTGGGGATGTACTGAAATTCTCCGGCGGGCAGGCGGATGAAACTAAGAATACCTGTATTACTTGGTGGAGGTGGAGCTGCCGGTGGTATGGTCTGAGGACGGGATGGCGGAGGCTTATGTGACGTTTGAGC
>JAUNGB010000031.1:33833-50195 GCA_030524715.1 Eubacteriales bacterium
CTGCCGGTGGTATGGTCTGAGGACGGGATGGCGGAGGCTTATGTGACGTTTGAGCTGAACGATGAGGAAATACTGGCGCACCATCCGGTGGAAACCTGGCATAGCGGGAAGCACATCCTTTCCTTATATTATCCCATTGAGGCGGTGATCCCGGATATTACCAATACGTTCCGTGTCTATCTGCGGATGGAGGGAGGCTCGGCGGCGGTGGAAACCGGCGGCTGTATCGCTTCGATCAGCGGGCAGGCGATGGCTGCGGCGGCAGCCTGGGACGGAAAGATCAATATAGAAGAAACGGCTGCGGGATTTACGGTTGGCGGCGGCCTCGCGCCTGTTGGATTTGGTGCGGGCATTGCAGTGGAAACAATGGAGCTGGTGCAGAGAAGCTATACAGACCAGATGGCGGGAAGGACGGTTATCGGCGCTTTCTGCCGCCCGGTCACTTTGGAATAGGAGGTTTTGGGAAATGAAGCTGAAAGGGACAATGGTAATGGAGCTTACGGATGTGAATACATCGGAGGTGGAAACCATTACGGAGGAAAATATGGTTACCAACGCGGTGAACAATATCCTCGGTTTAAATCCGATGGGTGTATTTTATGCCGCCACGGGGGAATATGACGATGCGGTTCTGTGGAATGGGAGCCTGCTGCCGATCTGCCCGAACATGATCGGCGGGATCCTGCTGTTTTCCAATGCGCTGGCAGAAAATGCGGACAATATTTATGCGGTCTCGGATAACCTGCCGGTGGCGTATGCTTCAAACAATGTCAGTTCCACCTCCAATACAGCGCGGGGGAGCCTGAACCTTACGGAGAGCAAGGCGCTGGATAACGGGTATAAGTTTGTATGGGAATTTACGCCGAGCCAGGGGAACGGGACGATTGCGGCGGTGGCGCTTACCAGTGCGCTGGGAGGGCAGAACGGGTATGGGAGCCTTGTAGGGGACGCCAGCGCGTTCCTGCTCCTGAAAGCGGCGGACATCGGGGGGATGGCGAAAGCGCGGCAGATGGTGCCGTTTGAAGCAGTGGAGGTGGATTTTGAAAATAACCTGCTTTATTCCATTACGGCGGCGGATTCCAGTGTGACGGTGCGGAAAATCCGGATTCCTATATTTACCATAGGGCTAAACGAAAAGCTGGACGATTCGACCTACAGGGTTCTGGAAGAGCATACGGTTACGACAGAAACCTTCCATTTCCTGGGGGATTATACGTCTTACGGGGAATTTATGGACGGGAAGGACGGGTACTGGTACGGCTTCTCCAATGAGGGCAATTCCTCCGGCAGCGCTACGATGGTGTGGGTAAAAATATCAAAAGAGGACTATTCTTTTACGGAGGGGCAGTGGACGCTCTCCAACGCGAAGCTGATGGATGTGGGGAACCGGGACGGGAATACGACTTACCCGGAAAGGGTTGTGAAATGCTGCGTGCGCAGCGGCTTTTTGTATGTGCCTGCCTACAATAAGCAGGGAATTTATAAAATAAACCTTGCTAATTTTTCGGATGTTACACTCATTAGTTTTGGCTTCACATCCAAATGGAAACCGCTGTGCGAGAGCGGCTCCTGTGAGGTGTATATGACGCTTATAGGGGATCTGATCGTGGCGGGGGATTTCCAGGTCACGGCGGATGATACGGTGATCCATACCCAGGGGAGTGCGCGGCTGAATGATGCGGCAACGCCGTTATTCCAGTATAAGCATTTCCTGCTTGGCTGGGGCGGCAGCTACGGCAATGAGTACCGGAATATGTACCTGCTCACGCCGTATCTGGCCTCGGTCAATAACCTTTCGTCTGCGGTGGTAAAGACCGTGGATAAGACCATGAAGATTACCTATACGCTGACGTAGGAAGCATGATGGGAAGGGTGCCGGGGAAAACTGGCGGGATCATTTCCGGGAGGATTTTGGGGAACTGCTGCTGGAAGATGCCTGGAAGCCGGTGCCGGGTATGGGGAGAAGATCCTTAGGATTCTGAAAAAGATTACGGGGACGGAGGATGCCTCCGGTAAAGCCGGTTTATACCGGGTGCGGAAGTCATGGAAGGATGCGGCTTCCCAGCTTGGGGCGTTTGCTGTCCTGGATAACGCAAAGGCGCTGGCGGACAAAAATCCCGGTTATGCGGTATTTGATGCTTCCGGGGCGCAGGTATATCCGGCAGCGGGAAGCTCCGCCCTGTACCGGGTACGGAAAAGCTGGGCGGATGTGGCTGGCCAGCTTGGAGCGTTTGCGGTGCTGGAGAATGCAAAGCGGTGCGCGGATGAACATGCAGGGTATTCGGTGTTTGACGGTTCCGGTAAAATGGTTTACCGGGGGAAGGCGGCTTATATTACTTATGAGGTACAGGAGCATGATACTTTGTGGGGGATTGCCAGCCGTTTCCTTGGGAATGGCAGCCGTTACCCGGAGATTAAAAAACTGAATGACCTGTCCTCGGATGTAATCCATACCGGGCAGGTTTTGAAGATACCGGGATAAATACCCGGTGCAGGATAGGAAGATGGAGGCGGCCCCGTTGCGGGCCGCTTTTTCTGCAGGGAGGCAGGTGTATGGGATTGACGGACGGGCAGAAGGAGAAGATCCGGTTCTGGCGCTCGGAGGGGCTTGGATATGGGGCCGTGGCGGAACGGCTGGGGATTTCGGAGAATACGGTGAAAAGTTTCTGCCGCCGGAACCATTTAACGGGGGTGGCGGCGAAGGAGCCGGTTATCCTGTGTCGCTGGTGCGGGCGCGCGCTGGCGGCGGTGCCGGGGCGGAAGGGGAGAAAATTCTGCTGCGAGGGCTGCCGCCGGGCATGGTGGAAGGCGCACCCGGAGCTGATACACCGGGAGGCGTATTATGTGATGGTATGTGCCTGCTGCGGAAAAGAGTTTAAGAGCTATGGGAATAAAGGGCGGAAATATTGCTGCCATGAATGTTATATCAGGGCGAGGTTCCGGAAGGGAGGCGGACATGAGGGCGGATCAGTTTGAGCGTGAGAAGAAATACCAGGCGGCGCTTGCGGTGGCGCGTGCCATGCTGGAAAAAGGGATCATTGACAGGGCGGATTTCCTGCGCATCGAGGGCAGGCTGCGGGTAAAATTCCGGCCCGTTTTAGGTGGATTTTTGTTCTGAAAAGGCTTTCTTTTTGCGGCGGCTTCCTATAACATCAGTGTCCAGAAAGGAGGGCGTATATTTTATGGGACGCATAATTCAGAGAGTAAAACCGGCTGTGATACAGCAGGCACCGAAGGCAAAACGGGTGGCGGGCTATGCGCGGGTATCCAATGGAAAGGATACCATGCTCCACTCTTTGTCGGCGCAGGTAAGCTATTACAGCGAACTGATACAGAAAACGCCCGGATGGGAATATGCTGGTGTATATGCGGAAATGAAAATCGCTAATTTAATACAATTTGAAAGTTTGAACACCCAAGAAATGGGCAGAAATAAAGGTCTTTTGGCATATTCAACGATGCCGGAAGCCTTTATTTTTTTGCAGTTGAGTATGAGAAAGAATATAAGGGGGTTCAAGTGCTGAACCCTCTGGCGATAAATTTGAACCCTCCATGTGCGTTTTGAACCCTCTTTGCAAGAAAAATAAAAAAGTATAACCACAGAAAAGCACGTTGTTCCTTCGGTGGAATCAACGTGCTTTTACATCGTATTCATTAAATCAAGCAGGAGCCGTTTCTGTTCGTCAGTCAAGGTACTCCATGTTGAAAAAAGTTTCTGTTGTTCTTCGGTCATCTGAGAATCCTCATCTTCTGTGAAGAACTGCGCTAAAGTTATACCGAACGCCCTGCACACAGCCTCTAAAGTTGGAAGCGTAGGTGCGTTGTTTCGATTGAACATATTTGTTACTGTGGAATGAGAGAGGTGTGCCTCTTTTGCCAGACGGTAATCTGTCCAGTGCCGCTCCACCATCAATTCCTTTATGCGTTTCTGTGCATCCATATCATCACCTGCCCATCTGTATCTATTCTAATTCCCAAAACAGTGCTATAATAGTCACAATCAGTAGACACAGAATTTCCTAAAAGGGACATATCGACACATAGTATGGTAGACTGATGGGAAAGATATTCAGCAGGAGGTTTTGACTATGGGAGAACATTTATTTGAGCGCCTGGCTCGTGAACGGAATATTACAGTAGAGGAAATGCGGGCTATTATTTCTGCCCGTATTGAAAAAGGATGGAATGATCCAAACCCGGAGAAACGGGCGCAATGGAGGAAGATACCTTGTGAGGGAAAAATCCCTACGCCGGATGAATGGCTGCGGTATGCGATTGAGAAACTACAGGAGGAAGGTCGAGAGGATTTACTGCGGTGGCATTCTAATTTTGTTTAATTATTGAAATTGAAAAGCGGCTGTTATTTAAGGAACGTATCAAATGAATGGAATGCCTTTTAGGCATTTCATAGACATAAAAATAGGCATTTGCCATATGCGTTTATCCATTTTATACTGTGTACATATCAAAGTATAGATTGGATGCGCCAACGCAATCCATCGTTAGGAGATGAAATAGTATGAAAATCGTAGTGTTAGAAGGAAGTCCAAATAAAAACGGTTCATCAAATTTGCTGGCGGAAGAATTTATTCGTGGAGCAGAGGAAGCGGGACATTTGGTTCAGACTGTCGATGCGGCTCATGCAGAGATTCATCCATGTACTGGCTGTGTTCATTGTGGGTACGAAGGCCCTTGTGTGCAGAAAGATGATATGAATCGCATTCGGAAAATGATTTTGGATGCAGATATGCTGGTCTTTGTTACGCCCCTTTATTACTATGGCATGTCTGCCCAACTGAAAACATTGATTGACCGTTTCTGTGCATTCAACAGCAGCATCCAAAGAAAGCGGATGAAGTCTGCGTTGTTGGCTGTTGCGTGGAATAATGATAACTGGACATTTGAAGCATTGGAAGTGCATTACAAAACTCTTGTCCGCTATCTGAATCTGACGGATATGGGTATGATCCTCGGCGTTGGATGCGGGACGCCTGCTATGACAAAGCGGTCTGAATTTTCCAAACGGGCGTATGAGTTGGGAAGAAAACTGCCATAAAAATTGTATGAAAGAGACGGCAGGCTATGAAAAAATGTTATGTTTGTTTTGCTGTTGCTTGTCATGTCAGCCTGCGGCAAAGGGGAACATCCGGAAGTACAGCCGGAAACGCAAGAGGCAGAAGAATAAATCAAAAGTACGCAGGATACAGAAATCATATCCAATATTGAGGAGCAGACTCCCACAAGAGCAGAATTTAATTTTGAAACCAAAACGGTTGTGCTTAACAGCGGATACGAAATGTCAATCATTGAGTACGAAGGATACTTTTCCCAGATGGTTCCGCTTCTGCAACAACCAGTTAGGGTTCCGGTCATTCTCACCGGAGATTATCGTGAATTTCAGCAGACGAAACTGCTCTTAATGAGTAAGGTGTGGATTACTTCGGAATGTCCCGCCCGCTAATCTGAGGAAAATCTTCCAAACTGCTGCCTATCTTAAAAGGTCAATGTTTTTCCGGCCTTGTGGCTTTCGTCCATGTTTCCGGATTGCTATCGTCTGGGATAAGCCCGGACAAAATCTGCTCGTAGTGCTTTACTTTTTCGTCCATATAAGCCGCTGTTGCTTTGGCTTCCTCTATCCGCTTATATGCCTGTTCCCGCTGCCGGAGAATAATCTGATACCTTGCATAAAGTGTTTCTTTGGATTCCGGCAAGCGGCACAATTCGCAGTATTCTTTAATATCCTCTATGGATGCGCCGCAGCCTTTCAGGCAGGAGATTCCCTGCATCCAGTTGACGGATTCTTCATTGAAAATCCGGCGGTTTCCTTTGTCACGCTGGCATGGCAAAAGGTTGATGTCGGTATAATACCGGAGGGTATGCTCTGTTGTATGGAACATCTTGGCAAACTGCTTTAATGTATAAATCATGGTTCCTCCTAAAAAATTTTACAAAAAAATTTTCAAAAAGCTATTGACTTCGAGTTACCCGAACTTGCTATGATAATTGTATCACAAGAGAGTTTGCTTCTCAAGTACGACAACAAGAATAAACGGAGGAATTGATATGGATAAGATTACTTTGAACAACAACATTCAAATGCCTATGCTCGGCTTCGGTACTTTTCTGATGAGCGGTGCGGAATGCGAGGACAGTGTTTTAAGTGCGCTCCGCAGCGGCTACCGCATGATTGACACGGCAGAGGCATATGGGAACGAGGAAGCGGTTGGAAACGCCATTGTAAAAAGCGGTATTTTACGCGAGGAACTGTTTCTCGTCACAAAAGTAAACTTCCGTTCCTATGAGAACACCCGCGCAACCGTGGAAACGTCCCTGAAAAAGCTGCAAACCGATTATCTTGACCTGGTGCTGCTCCACTGGCCTTTCGGGAACTACTATGCAGCGTGGCGAGAGCTGGAAAAACTGTATCAGGAGGAAAAAATCCGGGCGATTGGCGTATCGAACTTTGATCCGGACCGCCTCATTGACCTGATTGAATTCAACGATGTAGTCCCTGCCGTCAACCAGATTGAAACCCATTTGCTCTGTCAGCGCCGTGCAGAACATGAGTGGCTGGAAAAATATCATGTCCAGCACATGGCCTATGCCCCATTAGGACAGGGACGAAAGAACGAGATGTTTGAAGCTTCTGCTCTGGCAGAGATTGCAAAAGCACACGGAAAAACAGCCGCACAAATTGCGCTGCGCTTTCTGATGCAGAGCGGCGTGGTAGTTATCCCGAAGTCTGTCCATGAGGCACGAATCAAAGAAAACTTTGACGTATTCGATTTTGAACTGAGTACGGACGAAATGGCTCAGCTCGTAAAGATGGACACGGCGGTTCCCATGATTGGAAGTCCAGAAAACCCCGCTATGGTTGAGGCGGCTATGAAATGGTAGGTGAGATAATGAATATAGAAAATGCAATTCAAAAAAGATATGCCTGCCGTTCCTTTTTGACCGAACAGATCACTGAGGAACAGAGAGAACTGCTCATTAAAGCGGCGCAAGCGGCCCCTGTTGCGATGGGAGATTACAGCACCGTAAAATTGACAGTGGTTCAAAACCAGCACCTACGCAATATGATTGAACAGAAAACTGCTCATGGTATGCCGATGATGGGAGAACACCCCACTTATCAGGCGCCAACCCTTTTCATCATCAGTGTTAAGGAAAATGCCCAATTTCCCGTCATTCCCTATTGCAATGCGTCTTGTATGGCAGAAAACATTATGATCCAGGCAGCCGCATTGGAGCTGGCTTCTGTTTATATCATGGCCGTACCAACAGTTATGCAGAAGAAACCGGAACTGTTGAGAAACGAGCCGGCGCAAATACCAAACCGCCAGGCGGTTGATATTGTGGAGGCAAGCAATTTGAATTATACGGTTCTTCGCCCCGGTTATCTGAAAGAAGGCGGAGAAAATGATTTTATCTTATCAGTAAAGGGTGAACCGGCGAAAGGTTATGTTACAACCATTCCGTCCCTTGTGAAACTGGCAGTACAGATTATTTTGGATGAAAGCCTGTATACGCGGGAAAGCGTCAGCATTACCCGTAGATGGACGAAGGAACAGGGGGAAATATGCGAATAAGAAAATTGCGTGATATAGAAGTGTCAGAGATTGGCTATGGCTGTATGGGTTTTTCTCATGGCTATGGGGCGTTGCCGCCAAAAGAAGAAGCCATCCGGCTCATTCGTATGGCCTATGAAATGGGATGCACTCATTTTGACACAGCGGAGGGCTATGGAGCAGGAACTAACGAAGAGTTGGTAGGCGAAGCGCTGGCTCCAATCCGCAGCCAAGTGACGATTGCCACGAAATTGCATATTTACAGTGGGGAAAATCTTGAGCAGCAAACAGAGAAACGTCTTGATGCTTCGCTGAAACGTCTCCGCACAGATTATGTGGATTTATATTACCAGCACCGGAATGAAGCAGGTGTTCCGCCAGAGGAAGTTGCCGGGATTATGGGAAAATTCATTCAAAAGGGAAAAATCCGTGGATGGGGCCAATCCATGACAACTGCGGAAGAAATCCAGCGAGCCAATGCGGTAACGCCCCTCGCCGCTGTACAGAGTGAGTATTCCATGATGGAGCGGATGTTTGAAAAAGATGTCATTCCCACCTGCGGAGAACTGGGGATTGGCTTTGTAGCGTTTTCTCCTATGGCAAGCGGCTTTTTAAGCGGAAAATATAAGAAAACCGATGTATATACCGGAGACGATGTGCGCCGTGTGATTACCCGCTTTGCGCCGGAAAATGTGGAAGCGAATCAACCGCTGTTGCTCATGTTACAGAGATTTGCAGAACAGAAGCACGCAACCCCCGCACAAATATCCCTTACATGGATGCTGCATAAATATAGCTTTGTTGTTCCTATCCCCGGCATGAGAAAAGAAGAACGGTTAAAAGAAAACTTTGGCGCAACGGAAATTGGTCTGACTGATAATGAGTTCAATGAAATTGAAAATGCCCTGTCAAATATCGTCATTCATGGAAACCGAACAGACGAAGATATAGCAAAGCTGCGCTAATGCATTTTCCGGCTGAAACTATGTTGCAGATAGAAGAATAATTGTTATAATAGAAAGCAAAGCAGAGGAACAGCGAGGTGTCGAATATGGAGCTTAGAGTGCTGAACTATTTTTTAATGGTTGCCAGAGAAGAAAATATCACAAAAGCTGCACAGCTTTTGCATGTGACACAGCCCACGCTTTCCAGACAGCTTATGCAGTTGGAGGAAGAATTGGGTGTGCGGCTGTTTCATCGAGGAAAACACAATGTTACTTTGACAGAGGATGGTATGCTGCTCCGCCGCCGCGCCCAGGAACTGATTACATTATCCGAAAAGACGAAACTGGAACTTGCGCATAAGGAAGAACTTATTGCCGGAGAGATTTCTATCGGCTGCGGGGAGACAAAGAGCATGTCAATCCTTTCAAAGAGTATGAATACATTCCGGGAAAAATATCCTATGGTTCGTTTCAATATTTACAGCGCCACAGCGGACGATATCAAAGAACGGATTGAAAAGGGTCTTTTGGATATCGGACTTTTAACGGAGCCAGTGGATATATTGAAATATGAATTTGTCCGGATGCCGTTCAAGGAACGATGGGGTGTTTTGGTCCGAAAGGATTCGCTGCTTGCCCGTAAAAGCGCCGTTACGCCGGAAGATTTACAGGATGTTCCTCTGATTATGGTACGCCGGGAGCTTGTGAAAAATGAACTGGCAAATTGGTTCGGTGACAGGTTTGAACATTTGGAGATTGCCGCTACCTACAGCCTGATCTTAAATGGAGCGAACATGGTGGAACAGGGATTGGGAGCAGCCCTCTGCTTTGAACTTGGGGTATTCTATAAGAATTTATGCTTTGTTCCTCTTGAACCTCGCATGGAGACTGGATCTGTGCTGGTCTGGAAAAAGAATCAGACTCTGTCGGCGGCGCACGCAAAATTTGTGCAGTATATCAAGGAATACATTTAGAGCATTTCTCGAGATTTAATATAGGCATTAGACATTTCAATAGACTGCAGGTACAATATAGGTGTCCGGAAAAGGATGCCTATATTTTTTTGAACGAAGGTGGAGGAAATATGACAAAGCAGGAGGCAAGCGAACGCTATAAAATTCCGATTAAGATTCTGGAGGAATATGAAAAATGGGGACTTTGCCATGAGGTAAAAAAAGTGATGGGATCATGGCAGTACGATGGCAGTGATCTGGAGCGCCTGAGTATGATTATGACATTGCATGATGTGGGATTTTCAGTCGGTGAGATTGAAACCTATATGAATCTGCTCATGGACAGAGATCATACAAAAAAACAGCGGATGGAAATGCTGAATCAAAGACGGGAATCCGCGCTGGATGAAATCCACCTCAAGGAAGCCCAGTTGGTGAGACTGGATTATCTGCGCCACAGTATCCGCGAGGCAAAAGGATCATGAAAAACGAACAGGAGGTTGTTTAATGGACAGGATTGAATTGAACAACGGAATCAGGATGCCGCAGCTCGGCTTTGGCGTATTCCAGATTACCGATCTGCAGATTTGTAAAGAGAGCGTAAAAGCCGCACTGGAAACAGGTTATCGGATGATTGACACTGCAGCCTGCTATGGGAATGAAGCAGCAGTGGGAGAAGCAATCCGGGAAAGCGACATTGGACAGAAATATGGCAAGACTCCCGCACAGGTGTCAGTGGCACGAAGGAGGATAAGTCGGAACTGTTTGCTTATCATATTGCAGACGACGGCGCACCGATGATTGACGCATCCCCTGTTTCCATGGCGTGTACCGTGGAAGATGTATATAAAACGGAAGGTTTTGAGAGCTTTATCTGCAAAATCGCCGTAACCTATGCAGAGGAGTCTGTATTGGATAGCAGCGGCAGACTGGACTATAACATCCTCAAACCGGTACTATTTGAGATGCCTACTTATCAATACCTGAAAACCGGCGAGGTGTTGGGAAAGTGCATGAGCATGGGAAAGGAGGAACTGTAATGCCGCATATTGCAATTACCATGATTCCGGGGCGGGATGAAGCCACTAAGCGTACATTGGCAAAAAAAGTGCAGGAATTTATGGTCAAAGAATTAGGTGTTGAACCCAAGTTTGTGTCTGTATCTATTCAGGATGTTCCTATGGAGAACTGGCAGAAATCTATGGAACAGTTTACCGATGACATCCTTTATGTCAGACCCGGTGTATAAGAAATGGAGGAATATTGAAATTAGCAAGAAACTGATCGCTTATTTTTCTGCAAGCGGCACAACGAAAAAGGCCGCAGAACATTTGGCAAAGGCAGTGGGCGCTGATCTGTTCGAGATCAAACCTGTTGTCCCTTACAGCAGCGCTGACCTGAACTGGATGGACAAAAAGAGCCGCAGCAGTGTGGAGATGAATGATCCTGCATCCCGTCCGGAGATCGCAGAGCGGCTTCCGAATATGACCGATTATGAAACGGTATATATCGGTTTTCCCATTTGGTGGTATGTAGCGCCGCGCATTATCAGTACCTTTGTGGAAAGCTATGATTTTTCCGGGAAAACGATGGTGCCGTTTGCCACCTCTGGTGGCAGCGGTATGGGGAGAACGGTTGACGAACTGAAGAAGCTCTGCCCGGACGCAGACTGGAAGGCCGGAAAGATGGTGAACGGTGCCTCTGAAAGAGAACTTGCGGACTGGGCAAATAAATTTTAATGGAGGGAACGACTATGGAATTAAGAAAAACTGATCCGGAATTTGCGGAGCGTTTCCAGCACTTCGCTTTTGACGAGGTGGTAAATGAAGAAAATCAGCAGCTTGACGCGCCTACGCGCTATCTGGCGATTCTTTCTGCGCTGATTGGATGCGGCGGCGTGGACGCTTATCGGGAAATGCTGCCAATCGCACTGGAAAACGGTATGACGCCGGTTATGGTAAAGGAAACGGTCTATCAGGCTGTAGATTATCTGGGCTACGGAAGAATGCTTCCCTTCCTCAATGCAACCAACGAGGTTTTTGCTGACAGAAACATTCCTCTCCCCCTGTCCGGTCAGGCTACCACAACCATGGAGAACCGGCTGGAAAAAGGCGCAGAAGCGCAGGCCGAGATCTTCGGAGAACAGATGAAAGAGGCGTGGAAGAACGGACATATCAACCGCTGGCTGGCGGCTAACTGCTTTGGAGACTTTTATACCCGCACCGGTCTTGATCTTCCGCAGCGCGAGATGATTACCTTCTGCTTCCTGATGGCACAGGGCGGCTGTGAGCCGCAGCTGATCGCTCACGCGAAGGGGAACCTGAATCTGGGCAATGACAAGGATTTTCTGATCCGGGTGGTATCCCAATGCCTGCCCTACATCGGTTATCCTCGTAGCCTGAACGCCATAAGCTGCATCCAAAAGGCTGCTGAGTAACAGGAGGAATCGGATATGGAATACACAAACTTAGGAAATACGGACATTCAAATCTCTAAATTATGCGTGGGCTGTATGAGTTTCGGCAAGGCCGGAACCATGCACGACTGGACACTGGATGAAAGCGATACGGAGCAACTCGTCAGGCACGCTCTGGATCTCGGCATCAATTTCTTTGATACGGCCAACGGCTACTCTGCCGGAACCAGCGAGGAATATTGTATGTGGCAAGGCTGATTCAGGAACAGACAGGCGGCGACCTGCATTTGATCCAGACGCAGGAAAAATATCCGGCAGATTTTGACGAACTTCGGGATTTGAACCATGAGGAAATGGCGGAGGGATATTTGCCGCCCTTAGTGGAAAGCAATCTGGATGTTTCTCAATATAGCACCGTGTTCATCGGTTATCCGGTATGGGCTACGGATGTTCCTCAAGCGGTACTTTCGTTTTTGCAGGAATATGATCTGTCGGGAAAAACAGTGATTCCCTTCTGCACCCATGGCGGGTATGGAGCGGGAGACAGCTATTCAACGATCCGGGAAAACAGTCATGCCGCTCAATCTCCGGAGGGCCTGGCCATTAACGCAGAAGAAATTTACGAAGCAGAATCTGTGATAACAGACTGGCTGAATTCCATTAGCCTGTAACATATAAGAATACATTTTCACAAGAATCAGAAAACATATTGGAGGTAAGACCATGAAAAAATTTGCAGCACTTTTACTTACTTTTGCGATGGCCGTTTCCCTTGCGGCCTGTGCCGGAAACAATGAACCGGCTGAAACAAGTACATCGGATACGGAGAGCAGCATTTCTGAGGAATCAACTGTGCCGGAAAGCAGCGAAAACGTATCGGAACAGGAAAGCGAACCCGCCACAGACAGCCAGACGGAGGAAACGGAATCTCCGGCTAATGCAGATACCGAGTCAGCAGGATCGCAGGTACTGGCAGCCTATTTTTCCGCCACCGGAACCACAGAGGGCGTTGCGGAGAATATTGCCAGCGGCCTGGATGCCGACCTTTATGAGATTGTCCCGGAGGAGCCTTATACAGATGACGACCTGGATTATCATGACGACAACAGCCGCAGCACCGTTGAGATGAACGATCCGTCTTCCCGTCCATCGATTTCTGGTTCCGTGGAGAACATGGAGCAGTATTCCATCGTATTCATCGGTTATCCCATCTGGTGGGGAGAGGCACCGAGAATCGTCAGCACCTTTATGGAAAGCTATGATTTTTCCGGCAAGACGATTGTTCCCTTCTGTACCTCCGGGGGCAGCGGCATCGGCTCCAGCGCGTCCAATCTGGAGGAATTGACAAGCGGAGCCACATGGCTTGACGGTCAGAGACTGAACGGCAGCGATTCTCAGGACACTGTCATGGAATGGGTAAACAGTCTTGGACTGGATTTCGGTGCGTAATTGCAGCCGAGTAGAGGAAAGGAGTAGTGGGCTATGAAAGGAAAAATGAAGGTAAAAATGGGAATCGACCTCCTGATGACCATTCTGCTGCTCCTGCTGATGGCCTATCAGGTAACGGGAGAAGCGCTTCACGAATGGATTGGAGCGGGAATGCTGGTGTTGTTTTTGCTCCATAACCTCCTGAATATTCGGTGGTATGGCGCTCTTGCCAAAGGAAAATACACGCTCCTTCGTATCATTCGGACAGCGGTGAATTTTGCGGTTCTGGCCTCTATGCTTATCCAGGCGTACAGCGGCATTGTCCTGTCCCGCCATGTATTCGCTTTTCTTCCGATCAGCGGTGGCATGGCAACCGCCCGCGTCATGCACCTGGCCGGATCTTACTTGGGATTTATTCTGATGAGCATACATCTGGGGATGCATTGGGGACAGATCATAGGAATGTTCCGCAAATTAACCGGTGGGAAAATGCCTGCAATCCTGTCCTGGTGTCTTCGGCTGTTGGCTGCAGGGCTGGCCGTGTACGGATCAGTATGCTTTTATAAGGCGGATATTGCTTCATATCTGTTTTTAAGAGTGGAATTTGCCTTCCTGGACTATGAAAAAAGCGGGGCATTGATTCTTATGGAGAATCTTGCCATGATGGGGCTGTGTGTGTTCCTGTCCTACTACATGACGAGGGCGCTTGGGTGTGTATCTACAGCAACAAGAGCAAAGAGAAAGGAAAGATGAAAAGAATGAAAAAAATAAGCGCTGTTTTGCTGACGGCGGCTATGCTTCTTACACTGTGTTCCTGTGGGAACAACACAGCGGAGTCTGATATGGTTTCCTCAACGGGCGCAGATGTGGAAGATATACAGATTGCCAGTGAAACAGAGTTGGAGGAACAAAATGACACAATGATTGACCCGCCGGAAAACTTTGTGCTGATTTCCGGCGGCACCTTTGAAATGGGAAGCCCGGAAACAGAGAACTGGCGCTCGGAAGATGAAGTCCAGCATATGGTAACAGTCAGCGATTTCTATATGAGCCAGTATGAGGTGACACAGGCAGAGTATGCGGAAGTGATGAACAATCATCCAAGCAACTTTTCCGGGGACAACCTTCCAGTGGAAAATATCTCATGGCTGGATGCAGTCTCTTACTGCAATGTGCGCAGTGAAGCGGAAGGTCTGACTCCCGTCTATTCCATAGAGGGACAGACGGTTACCTGGGATCGCGGTGCGAACGGTTATCGTCTGCCTACCGAGGCGGAATGGGAGTATGCCTGTCGTGCGGGAACCGTCACTCCATTCAATACGGAAACCTCTATCAGCGCGGAAGAAGCCAATTACTACGGCCACTATCCCTATGAAATTGAAGGGAACTACTTTTCGCAGGAAAATCTGACCACAAAACCCGGAGAGTATCGTCAAACGACGGTGGATGTGGACAGCTTCTCCCCCAATGCATGGGGACTGTACAATATGCACGGCAATGTGGGCGAATGGGTATGGGACTACTATGGCGCCTATGACACAGAGCCTCAAACTGATCCCACCGGCGCGCAGACTGGCAGCCTCCGGGTTTATCGGGGCGGCGGCTGGAATGATTTCGCCAAGAATATGCGCAGCGCTTACCGGGCAACAATGGCGGAAGATCAGGGGAGTTTTAACATTGGAATCCGCCTTGTGCGCAATGCTTTGTTAAGTTCCGGAAGCATTGTCAGCACCGGGGCAGAAAATACGGAAAGCGCAGGCGAAAACGTGCTGATTGCCTATTTCTCCTGGGGAGGAAACACTGCTGGAATTGCGGAGAAAATTCAGGCTCAGACAGGCGCGAACTTGTTTGAAATCACCATGATCGAACCCTATTCTACGGACTATAACACGGTATTGGATGAAGCACAGCGGGATCAGAATGAACAGGCCCGCCCTGAACTGGCAACCCATGTGGAAAACATGGACGAGTACGATACCATCCTGTTGGGTTATCCCAACTGGTGGGCCTCAATCCCTATGCCGGTTGCGTCTTTCCTCGAAGAATATGATTTTACAGGAAAAACAATAATTCCTTTCTGCTCTCATGGCGGAGGACGGTTCGGGCAGAGCCTGACGGCCATCGCAAAGCTGGCGCCTGACGCAACCATGGGAGAAGGGCTGTCCGTCCATTATTCCGGCGGCGATACATTACCGGATGATATAGCGGCGTGGCTGGAGGAAAATGAAATCCTGAAATAGCAAAAACAGTGGAGATATAGAATGGAAAAGGAAAGTCTTTTGTTTTCAAACCAAGACCTGAAGGCCATGATCATGCCGCTGTTTTTGGAGCAACTCTTAATAGCGCTGGTAGGAATTGCGGATGTCTTTGTAGTAGGATTTGTAGGAGAGGCGGCGGTTTCCGGCGTATCCCTGGTAAACTCCTTCAATACCATTTTCCTCAACCTGTTCGTGGCGTTGGCCTCCGGCGGCGCTGTTGTAATTAGCCAGTATATTGGCAGGCAGGAAAATATTCGGGCAGGTGAAGCTGCCACTCAGCTTTTGACCGCCTCGGTACTGTTTTCGATTGCCATTTCCATAATTGTATTGTTTGCCAATACCTCGCTGATGCGGCTCATGTTTGGGCGCGTAGAGGATGAAGTAATGGACGCCTGCGTGACCTATCTGCGGATTTCCGCCTATTCTTATCCGGCGCTTGCCATTTATAACGCGGGGGCTGCTCTTTATCGGAGCTTTGGAAAGACACGCACAACCATGTATCTGTCAGTTGCTGCAAATGTCATCAATGTAGTAGGGAATTGTATCGGTGTATTCGGATTTCGGGCGGGAGTGGCAGGCGTGGCCTGGCCGTCCCTGATTTCCAGAACCTTTTCCGCCGTTGTCATTACGATTCTTTGCTTTTCGTACAGAAATCCGGTGCAATACCGGAAAGCATGGATGCTGCGGCTTGACAGGGATCTCCAAAAAAGAATTTTACGGATCGCTGTTCCCAATGGTGTAATGTCAAAGAAAAATCCCAAAACATACAATCACTATGTACCACAGTTTTAT